>JAQGIX010000431.1 GCA_028290925.1 Phenylobacterium sp.
AGCATCTCGGCCTGGGTGGAGAGCTCCACCAGCGGCCACTGGATGGCCTGGTTCTCGGCCAGCGCCTTGCCGAACGGCTTGCGCTCGCGGGCGTATTTCACGCTCTCCTCGATGCAGTAGACGGCCGCCCCGAGGCTCGACGCCGCCTGGCGGATGCGGTTCTGGTGGACGAAGCTCTGGCCGAGCCGCAGGCCCTGGTCGACCTGGCCCCAGTAGCTGTCCTCCGGCACCCAGACGTCGGTCAGGCTGACCCGCGGGTGGTCGGTGGGCATGTTGAAGGTCCACAGATATTCCTCGACCTTCACCCCGGGCGTGTCGGCCGGGACGATGAAGCAGGTGATCCCGGCGGCGTCGCCGTCCTTCCCCGAGGTGCGGGCGAAGACCATGACGTGGGTCGCCACGTGCATCCCCGTCGTCCACATCTTCTCGCCCCGGATCAGCCAGCCCGGCTTGCCGTCCTTGTCCTGGCGGACCGCGGTGGTCTCCATGAAGGTGGCGTCGGAGCCGTGGTTGGGCTCGGTCAGGCCAAAGCCGGTGCGCAGCTGGCCGGTCAGCAGCTTATCGGCGTCGCGCTCGTACTGGGCGTTGGTGGCGAACTCCTTGAACATCAGGATGAAGGGGTTGTTGCCGACGATCGAGTGCTCGTTCTGCAGGTCGTTGTGCAGGCCCAGCCCCTTGGCCGCCAGGTGCTCGCGGATCACCGCCAGGTCGAGCTGCGTCCCGCCCTTGCCGCCCAGCTCCTTGGGCCAGCCGTAGCGCAGGTGGCCGGCCTTGTCGGCCAGCTTGCGCGCCTCGCCCAGCAAGGCCTCCCACTCCTTCTTCGGCAGGCCGCCGTTCTCCCAGTCGGTGCGCTCGTACTCGCGCCGGTGGTCGAAGTAGCGGATGTTGTCGTCCTTCTGCTCGAGCGGCTTGATCTCCGCCTCGATGAAGCGGTCGAGCTCGGCCAGGTAGTCGACGAGGGTCTGCGGCAGGTCGAAATCCATGAAGCGTTTCCTGTTCGGCCGTCTGCGGCGGCCTTACCTTGGGTGAGCCGTTTACAAGCGGGGCGTTGGGCCGCCAGATCGCAGCCTAGACCAGGGAAGGGCTTCCGTCGGGTCATGAGTGTTGACGTTCCCGTTGACGTTCCAGGGGCGCTGTCGAGGCTGGCCGTGCGGCTGGCCGGGCAGGGCGCGCGCGCGGTGGACGCCCAGCGGCTCACCGGCGGCGCCAGCATGGAAACCTGGGCCTTCGCCATCGAGGGTCCGAAGGGCCGCGACGAGCTGATCCTGCGCCGCCGCTCGGCGCCGTTCGATCCGGAAAGCTCGCGCTCCACCAGCCTCGCCGCCGAGGCCGCCCTGATCGCGGCGGCGCGGGCCAAGGGCGCGCCGGCCCCGCCGCTGGTCCACCTGTGCGACGACGCCGACGGCCTGGGCGAGGCCCATGTCACGCGCCGGGTGGCCGGTGAGACCCTGGGCCGCCGGATCAACTCCGATCCCAGGTTCGATGGCGTGCGCGGGCTGCTGGCCCGGCAATGCGGCGAGGTGCTGGCCAAGATCCATGCGGTCCGGCCGCCCGCCGCCGCCGAGCTGAAGGCCGCCGACGCCGCGGTGGAGCTGCAGCGCTACGAGGACGCCTACCGGGCCAGCGGCGCCGAGCGCCCGGTGCTCGAGCTGGCCTTCCGCTATCTCAGGGAAAGCCTGCCGGAGCCCCGGCCGCCGGTGCTGCTGCACGGCGATTTCCGGAACGGCAACCTGATCATCGACCCGGAGAAGGGCCTGGCCGCCGTGCTCGACTGGGAGCTCAGCCACATCGGCGACCCGGCCGAGGACCTCGGCTGGATCTGCGTCAACTCCTGGCGGTTCGGCCGCCCCGACCGGCCGGTGGGCGGCTTCGGCGAGTACGAGGACCTGCTGGCCGGCTACGCGGCGGCCGGCGGTGCGCCGATTCCGCTGAGCCGGGTCCGCTTCTGGCAGGCGCTGGGCAGCCTCAAGTGGGGCGTCATGTGCCTGATGATGTACGCCAGCTGGGCGAGCGGCGCGGACGCCTCCGTCGAGCGCCCGATGATCGGCCGCCGGGTCTCCGAGACCGAGATCGACCTGCTGAATATCCTGGAGGCCGGCCTGTGATCACCCACCCCAAGCCGCAGGAGCTGACCGAGGCCGTCGCCCGCTGGATCGAGCAGATCCGGCCCCAGCTCGACCCGCGCAACGCCTTCCTGGCCCGCGTCGCCGCCAACGCGCTGGCCGCCGTCACGCGGGAGTTGGAGCTCAGCGAGGCGGCCAAGGCTCGGGCCATTGAACGGCTGGAACCCATCCTCGGCCACGGCGGCGCCTACGAGGGGCTCAACTGGGAGCTCTGCGAGAAGCTGCGCGCCGGCGACCTGGGCGTCGAGACGCCGCGCCTCATGGCCGTGCTCCGCGCCAACGTCCTCGACCAGCTGGCCATCGACCAGCCCGGCTACAAGCACGAAGGGGCCTAGGCGGCTTCCAGCACCCGGATGATCTCGCCCTCGCGCTCGTTCCAGAGGATCGAGACGTTCGCCGCGCGCTCGGTCAGCTCGCCCAGCGCGGCGCGGATGTCGCGGTCGCGCAGGCGCCGCTGCGACAGGCGCAGCAGGGTGCGGCCCGCGCCCTGGTCCTGCTCCTCGTCGTGGAAGCGCAGCACGGCGTCGACCACGGCGGCCGGCAGGGCGGGACGCCCGAAGGTCTCGAACTTGCGGGCGGGGCGGGCGTAGGCGGGCCGGAAGGGGCGGTAGGAAGCCATCTGACAAACTCCGTTGCGGGAAGTCGATGGTTCAGTTCTGATGCCCCGGTGCGACAGAAACGGACGTAAGCAAGATGCGCCACGAAAAGGCCGGCCGATTGCTGGAGCTCGCGCGGCTGCTGGCCAGCACCGCCGAGGGCGTGACGCACGACGAGATGGCCGATCGGCTCGGCGTCGGCCGGCGCACCGCCGAGCGCATGCGCGACGCCATCCGCGAGGTCTTCCCGCAGCTGGAGGAGGTTGACGACCCACCCACCCGCCGGTTCCGCATCCCGTCGGGCCTCGACGGCCTCTTCCAGGCGCCCACCGCCGAGGAGCTGGCGGCGTTGTCGAGCGCGGCCGAGACCTTCGCCGCGCAAGGCGCCAGCGCGCGGGCCGCCGCCCTGCGCGCCCTGGAGCAGAAGGTGCTTTCCGCCACGCGCGCCGCGGCGCGGCGCCGCCTCGCGCCGGACCTCGAGGCATTGTTGCAGGCGGAGACCATCGCGGTGCAGGCCGGCCCGCGGCCGTTCGAGGACGACACCGTGCTGCAAGCGGTGCGCGAGGCGCTGAAGGGCCTCTCGACGCTCAGCTTCCGCTACGAGGGCGGCTCGGCGCCCGGCCGGGTCCGCGAGGTGACGCCCTACGGCATCCTGTTCGGCCGCGCCAACTACCTGGTGGCGGCGGAAGGCGAGGCGACGCCCCGCAACTGGCGGCTCGACCGCATCCGCGACGTGGCGGTCACCGGCCGCGCGGCGCACAAGGACCCGGGCTTCTCGCTGCAGGACTACGCCGACGAGAGCTTCGGCATCTATCAGGACGACACCCAGGACGTGACCCTGCGCATCGGCCCGGCCTCGGCCGAAGGCGCCCTGCGCTGGCGCTTCCATTCCAACCAGAGCGTCGAGCAGCAGGCCGACGGCTCGGTCCTCGTCCGCTTCCGCGCCAGCGGCATGCGCGAGCTCGCCTGGCACCTGTTCACCTGGGGCGACCAGGTGCAGGTCCTGGCGCCCGAGGTGCTGAAGACCACCCTCGTCGAGCAGATCGAGCTCGCCCGCCGCGCCCATGCGTCCGGATCTGTCGCAGCCGGCGCCTAGACCTCGCCCTCGACGACTGAGGAGCGACCGCAAATGGCGACCATGACCTACGACTACGCGACCGTCTTCGAGCACGAGATCCGTCCCCGCCGCCGCGCCCGCCGCGCCGCCGCCCTGGTCGTCTGGGGCGGCCTCTTCCTGCTCCGTCCGGGCCTGGCCCGCAGCATCTGGCGCGAACGACGGGGCTAGGCCGATCAGGGCGCATTTTCGGCTTGAGCATTGGGCCGGGTCCGGCCTCTATCCGGCCCATGATGCGTTCCCTGATCATCCTTGCGGCCGGAGTGTTCCTGATGGCGGCGGCGCCTGCGCCTTCGAAAGACCCCTACGCCTTCATGGAGGAGATCGAGGGGGCGAAGGCGCTGGCCTTCGCGAAGGGCGAGAACGCCCGCTCCCTGCCGCAGCTGCAGAGCGATCCGCGCTATGCGCAGATCCATGCCGAGGCGCTGAAGATCGTCACCGCCAAGGACCGCATCCCCAACGTCTCCCTGGCCGGCGACGGCGCCCTGCGCGACTTCTGGCAGGACCAGGACCACGTGCAGGGCCTGTGGCGGACCACCACCGTCGAGAGCTACCGCACCGCCACGCCGCAGTGGCGGACCCTGCTGGACATGGACGCGCTCTCCAAGGCCGAGGGCGCGACCCTGGTGTTCGGCGGCGCGACCTGCCTTGGCCCCGACGACCGGCTCTGCCTGGTCCGGCTCTCCAACGGCGGCAAGGATGCGGTCACGGTCCGCGAATTCGACGCCCAGGCCGGTCGGTTCGTCGACGGCGGCTTCCACCTGCCGGAGGCCAAGCACAACTTCGACTGGATCGACCGCGACACCCTGGCCGTGGCCACCGAGTGGACCCCCGGCGAGGTCACCGAGTCCGGCTATCCGTTCATCGTCAAGCTCGTGAAGCGCGGCGAGCCGCTCGCCGCCTCAAAGGAGATCTACCGGGGCACGGTGAAGGACGTCTCCGTGGCCCCCCTGGTGCTGCGCGATCCCGCCGGCCAGGCCCAGGCGGTGTTCCTCGATCGCGCCCTCGACTTCTTCAACACCGAGCACCTGCTGCTCACCGACCAGGGCGTGGCCAAGGTGGCGCTTCCCACCAGGTCGACCATCCAGGGCTATGTGGCCGGCCAGGTGGCGCTCACCCTGGAGCAGGACTGGCCGGAGGCGGGGTTCAAGGAAGGCGATCTCCTCGCCCTCGACCTCGCCGCCCTGAAGGCCGATCCGGCGCATCCCAAGGCCCACCTGGTGCTGCGGCCCACCCACAGCCAGGCGGTGGAGCAGGTGGCGACCACCCGCGACCGGCTGGTCGTGGCGCTCTACGACAACGTCAAGGGCCAGGTGCTGAGCTTCGCGCGGGCCGGCCAGGGCTGGACCTCCACCCGCCTCGACCTGCCGAAGGACTCATCGATCCACATCGCCTCGGCGACCGATCGCGACAACCGGCTGATCCTCGGCGTGACCAGCTTCCTGACGCCCTCGACCCAGTGGCTGGCCGACGCGGTCTCCGGCGCGCCTCAGAAGCTGAAGAGCCTGCCGGCCCGTTTCGACGCCTCGAAGGACGTGGTCGAGCAGTTCTGGGCGACCTCCAGGGACGGGACCAAGGTCCCCTATTTCGTGGTGCGGCCGAAGGGCCTGAAGCTCGACGGGACCGCGCCCACTCTGCTCTACGCCTACGGCGGCTTCCAGGTGAGCCTGTCGCCCGCCTATTCCGGGACGATCGGCAAGCTGTGGCTGGAGAAGGGCGGCGTCTATGTGGTCGCCAACATCCGCGGCGGCGGCGAGTTCGGGCCGCGCTGGCACAACGCCGGCCTCAAGCTCGACCGCATGCGGGT
>JAQGIX010000429.1 GCA_028290925.1 Phenylobacterium sp.
CGCCGTCAGTCCCGCCCGCTGCGCCGCCCGCCAGCGCCGCTCGCCGGCGACGATCTGATACTCGCCGGGCTGGGCCTTCGACGGCCTCACCAGGATTGGCTGCAGCACGCCCTTGTCGCGGATCGAGGCCTCCAGCTCGGCCAGCTCGTCCTCGGCGAAATGGGTCCTCGGCTGTTCGGGATTGCGGTGGATCAGGTCGATGGGGATCTCGCGCGCGCCCTCGCCGGCGGCCACCGCGGCGGCGCCTTCAACGCCCTCCTCGGCCTCGCCCAGCAGGGCCGACAGCCCGCGCCCCAATCCTCTGCGGCCCTCGGCCATCGACATTCCTTTCAAGCTGCGGCGCGCGCGCGAACGACCGAAGGCCGCTCGCTACGGTCATTCAACCGGGCGGTCATTTTCTCACGCGGCGCCATTGGCGACCTCGGCCGAAAATGATCGCCTGGCGCGCTCGCGCAGCACCACTTCGCGGGCGAGCTTCAGGTAGGCCTGGCTCCCTGCGCACTTCAGATCATAGACCAGCACCGGCTTGCCGAACGACGGCGCCTCGGAGACCCGCACGTTGCGGGGAATCACCGTCTGGTAGACCGTCTCGCCGAAGTGGGCGCGCACGTCGCCCGCCACCTGCTCCGACAGGCTGTTCCTGCGATCGTACATGGTCAGCACCACGCCCTGAATCTCGAGCTTCGGATTGAGGCTGCCGCGCACCAGGTCGATGGTCCGCATCAGCTGCGACAGGCCTTCCAGGGCGAAGAATTCGCACTGCAGCGGCACCAGCACCGCGTCGGCGGCGGCCATGGCGTTGACCGTCAGCAGGTTCAGCGACGGCGGGCAGTCGATCAGCACGTAGGTGTATTCGCCGGCCTCGCGGATCACCTGCAGGGCGTCGCGCAGCTTGTAGGAGCGGCGAGGCGCATGGCCGAGCTCCAGCTCGACGCCGGAGAGGTCCGGATCGGAGGGCGTCAGGTCGAGGCCCGGCACCGCGGTCTTGACGATCGCCTGGTCCAGCGGCTTTTCGCCCATCAGCACGTCGTAGAGGGTGGTCTTGCGCAGCGCCCGGCCGACGCCCAGGCCGGTCGAGGCGTTGCCCTGCGGATCGGAATCGATCAGCAGCACCCGCTCGCCGACCGCGGCCAGCGCCGTGCCGAGGTTGATGGCCGTGGTGGTCTTGCCCACCCCGCCCTTCTGGTTGGCCACCACCAGGACGCGTAGGGCCCGGTCAAACGCGGCGCGCACGACGCAGCCTCCGCACACGCACGATCCGGCCTCTGGGGTCGCTCAAGGATGGCACGATCTCGGCCTCGAATTCCCAAGACTTAGTAGCCTCTTCCAATTCGGACGCAACATCTTGTCCCTTGAGGAACCAGCCGGTCGCGCCCTTCGCCAGGTAGGGCCGGGCGTACCCGAGCAGGCGCGGGAGCGGGGCGCAAGCGCGCGCAGTGACGCTGTCCACAGCCAGATCGAGGTTTTCCGCCCTGGCGTTGTGGATCGTGGCCGGCAGGTCGAGCGCGGCGACCACTTCGGTCAGGAACCGGCAGCGCTTGGTCACGCTCTCGACCAGGTGGACGTGGAAGCCGGCCCTACCCTTGCCGAGGATGGCCAGCACCACCCCGGGCAGGCCGGCGCCAGCGCCCAGGTCGGCCCAGGTCTGGGCGTCAGGGTCGAGCCTGGCGAGCTGGGCGGAATCCCAGGCGTGACGGTTCCAGAAGTCCGGCAGGGTGGCCGGACCGACGAGGTTCATCACCGCGTTCCATTCGGTGAGCAGCTCATGAAACCGCTCCAGGTCGGCCATCTGGGCCGGGCTCGCCTCGCTGGCGGCGGCGAAGCTCTCCGCGTCGCTGACGACCACGTCAGGCCGCGCGGCGACGGACATGGGCCAGGAGCGCGGTGAGCGCGCCGGGCGTGACACCCTCGATCCGGGCTGCCTGACCGAGGGTCAATGGATTGATCATGCTCAGCTTTTCCCGGACTTCGTTGGACAGGCCGCCGACCGCGCCGTAGTCCAGGTCGGCGGGCAGCCTGAGGTCCTCGTCGCGCCGGAAGGCGGCGGCGTCGGCGGCCTGGCGGTCCAGGTAGCCGGCGTAGGAGGCGTCGATCTCCACCTGTTCACGCACCGCCGGCGACCAGGCCGAAAGCTCCGGCCACAGTCGGGCGAGGTCGTCGAAGCCGATCGTCGGATAGGCCAGGAGCTGCATCACGTCGCGCCGCTGGCCGTCGGCCTTCACCGGCAGGCCGGCCTTGGCCGCCGCCGCCGGCGTCAAGGTCAGCGCCCGGGCTTGGGCCCGCGCCGCGGCCAGGGCCGCGGCCTTGGCGCCGAACGCCTGGGCGCGCGCGGAGCCCACCAGGCCCAGGGCCAGGCCCTTGGCGGTGAGCCGCTGATCGGCGTTGTCGGCCCGGAGCGTCAGCCGGAACTCGGCGCGGCTCGTGAACATCCGGTAGGGCTCGGTCACGCCGCGGGTGACCAGGTCGTCGATCAGCACGCCGATATAGGCCTCGTCGCGGGCGAACTCGGCGGGATCGCTCCCGGCCGCG
>JAQGIX010000434.1 GCA_028290925.1 Phenylobacterium sp.
TCGTGCAGCTTGTCGTTCTTCAGGTAGTACTCGATGATCGAGCTCTGCAGCGGCTGGCCCTCCGGCACCCCGATGGGGGTGGAGAACTGGCCGGCGGCGATGTTGCGGCAGACCACCTCCAGCGGCACGATCTCCACCTCGCGGATCAGCTGCTCGCGCAGGTTCAGCCGCTTGATGAAGTGGTTCTGCACGCCGATCGTGTTCAGCCGGGTCATGATATATTCGCTGATCCGGTTGTTGATCACCCCCTTGCCCTCCAGCACCGCCTTCTTGGTGGCGTCGAAGGCGGTGGTGTCATCCTTGAAGTACTGGATGAGGGTGCCCGGCTCCGGGCCCTCGTAGAGGATCTTGGCCTTGCCCTCGTAGATCTTCTTACGGCGGGTCATCTGTAAGCCTTCTCCGTGAGCGGGGCTTGCCGGTCGGCGAAAACGAAAAGCGCGCGCGGATGGTCCCATCGCGCGCGGATCCGACTCGGCCTCTCGCTCATATGAGGCCGGGCGGAAATTAGCGGATGACAAGGTGCGGCGCAAACGTCGCGACCGGGCCCGCCTTTCGATTGCGGCCCCGCGACGGGCAGGATATGCAGCGGCCGTTCGCGCGGCTTCCCGTGCCGCTTGCCGTGACGCTTCCTGAGGACCTTATGACCACCTTTGACGACCGTGAACGGGGGTTCGAGAAGAAGTTCGCGCTCGATCAGGAGCAGGAGTTCAAGGCCACCGCGCGGCGCAACCGCGCGCTGGGCAAATGGGCCGCAGCCCTGATGGGCCTGGAAGGCAAGCACATCGACGAATACGCCCAGGCGGTGGTGAAGTCCGACTTCGAGCTGCCCGGCGACGAGGACGTGCTGCGCAAGGTGTTCGAGGACCTCAAGGGCTCCGGCGTCGCCGTGACCGAGGGCGACGTGCGCATGAAGATGGCCGAGCTGATGGCCCAGGCCCGGGAAGAGGCGAAGGCGGGGAAGTGACCGCGTAGCGAGTCATCCCGGCGAACGCCGGCGCCGAGAAGCTGACCGCCGGGAAGGCTCAGCAGCCGGGGCCCCTGCATCCCAAGGTGACGTAGGTCTCCGATACGGCGCGCCACGCGCCCGATGCCTTCGTCCAGTGGACGAAGTACCGCCCGAATGGCCGCGATTCCCCGGCGGGCTTGTGATTGATCCCTTCCCAGCGGCCGCTCTCGGCGGCGCGCAAGACGCCCTTGCGCAGGCCGATCTTGAGGTCGTCCAGGGTGCGCACATAGCGATCGTGGCCTGGCGCGGCGAACTCTTCGACCCACCCTTCGCGATTCTCCGCAGCCCCGCGCTCGATGCTGCTATCGCCCCCGATCGTCACGTAGTCATCCGCAGCGAGCGCCATGGCTCCGTCGACGTCATGTGCGGCGAGCGCTCGGTTGTTCGCCGCCCTCAGTTCCAGAATGGCGCGCCTGTCTTCCGCATAGGTGTTTGGCTTCGACGGGCTCGAGGCGACCGGCGACGCCGACAGGCTAAGGGCCGCCAAGATCAGGCCCACTCCGACCCGAGACCATGCCATGCACCGACCCCCAAGACCGCGACGCGCGGCCGTGGGAAACGGTGGGCGCGCCAACTCTACATTGGCGGGTGGGCCTCTCGTCCGCAATCCACCCCGCCCTGCCCTTGGCGTGGTCCGTTTCCGCCCGCGACCGCGAAACACGATAACGTCCATGTCGCGCCAGGAGCGGACCTTGGCTTGCTTTCCGAATCCGGACGTTCGGCGGCGATGAGACCCCACACCCGACCCTTCACCCGGCCTCCTCCGAGTTCGGGCCACCCGCCCCGTTAGGAAGGGAAAGGCGCTGTGCGGCGGCGAGGCGGCTTCGGTCCCCGCCTGCGGGCATGAGCGGCTATGGCGGGGTCAGGACGGACCGGCTGACCTTCTTGGGGACCACGTTGGCCCACGCCTCGCGCACCAGCTCGGCCAGTTCCGCGTCGTCGAGGTGGCTGAGGTCGACGTAGGCCCAGTAGACCGTGGCGACGGGGCATTTCTGGAAGGTCTCGGGGCGGACTTCGAACAGCAGTTCCTGGTGGGCCTTGTCGAGCTTCAGGATCGTGCGGCCGCGCAGGTTGAGGGCGAAGGTCTTGCGGCCCACGTTGAACCAGGGGTCGCCCTTGTAGGTGACCTCGTGGGCGCCCGGCAGCGCCAGGCTCAGGCGGCGGAGATCGTCGAGGGTCGGCATCGGGGGGGCAGGTTGGCATAGGCCGGGCTTGGACCATAGACCCCCACCCGGGATGGGGGATGGGTTGGCATGGGCGGAGCTTGGTCGTGGCTTCCCCACCCGTCCTTCGCTGCGCGAAGTCCGCCCTCCCCATTAAGGGAGGGATGGATGGGTTATTCCGCGGCGGTCCTGGCCTGGCTGGCCTCGTCGCCGAACACGCGAGCGAAGATGCGGTCGACGTTCTTGAAGTGGTAGCCGAGGTCGAACAGCTCGCTGAGTTCGGCGTCGGTCAGCTTGACCTCGGGGTCGGCTTTCAGGAGCTCCAGGAAGTTGCCCTCGCCGCGCCAGACCTGCATGGCGTTGCGCTGGACGGCGGCGTAGCTGGCCTCGCGGCTCATGCCCTTCTGGGTGAGGGCCAGCAGGATGCGCTGGGAGTGGACCAGGCCGCCCAGGCGGTCGAGGTTCTTGAGCATGTTCTCGGGATAGACGACCAGCCGGTCGACCACGCTGGCCAGGCGGCGCAGCGCGAAGTCCAGGTGGACGGTGGCGTCGGGGGCGATGGCGCGCTCCACGGAGGAGTGGCTGATGTCGCGCTCGTGCCACAGCGCGACGTTCTCCAGGGCCGGGATCACCGCCGAGCGGACCAGGCGGGCGAGGCCGGTGAGGTTCTCGGTGAGGATCGGGTTCCTCTTGTGCGGCATGGAGGACGAGCCCTTCTGGCCGGGATCGAAGGGCTCCTCGGCTTCCAGGACTTCGGTGCGCTGCAGGTGGCGGATCTCGATGGCCAGCCGCTCCATGGAGGAGGCGACGACGGCCAGCGCCGCGAAGTAGGCGGCGTGGCGATCCCTGGGGATCACCTGGGTGGAGACCGGCTCGATGGCCAGGCCCAGCTGCCCGGCGACGTAGGCTTCGACCTCCGGGGCGACGTTGGCGAAGGTGCCGACCGGGCCGGAGATGGCGCAGGTGGCGATCTCGAACCTGGCCATGGCCAGCCGTTCCTTGGCGCGCTGGAACTCGGCGTAGTGGCCGGCCAGCTTGAGGCCGAAGGTGGTGGGCTCGGCGTGGATGCCGTGGCTGCGGCCGACGGTGGGGGTCAGGCGGTGCTCGTAGGCGCGCCGCTTGAGGGCGGCCAGCAGCAGGTCGACGTCTTCCAGGAGCAGGTCGGTGGCGCGGGTGAGCTGGACGGCCAGCGCCGTGTCGTTGACGTCGGAGGAGGTCATGCCCTGGTGCAGGAAGCGCGCCTCGGGGCCGACGATCTCGGTGACGTGGGTCAGGAAGGCGATGACGTCGTGCTTCACCTCGCGCTCGATCTCGTCGATGCGGTCGGCGTCCCAAACGGCGTCGCGGCCCTTTTCCCAGATGGTGTCGGCGGCGGCCTTGGGGATGACGCCCAGCTCGGCCATCGCGGTGGCCGCGTGGGCTTCGATCTCGAACATGATCTTGAACCGCGTCTGGGGTGACCAGATGGCGGCGGCTTCAGGCCTGGCGTAACGCGGGATCATCGAGGCCGGGTGTGTCGCGCGGAGGCCGGAAAGTCAAATGGATCGCGCTTCCCGCGGGACCACGGAACCCCGCACAATGAGGTCGCGCTTCGCCCGGAACCACGGAACCCACGGAACTCAGGGAAGGCGGCCCAAGCGCGGTGGAGGGATTCTTGCGCGCCGCGGCGCGCGATTCGATCTTCCTCCGCCCTGGCCGGTCCTGGCTCGTTCCGTGGGTTCCGTGGGT
>JAQGIX010000025.1 GCA_028290925.1 Phenylobacterium sp.
GCGGCCCTCGACGCCGACGCCCGCGCCGCGGCGGCCGCGCGGCTGATGCCGCGGCTGCGCGGCCTGATGACCGGCGAGCGGCCCCGGGTCGGCCACTTCATCGACGACGCGGAGACCCTGGAGTTCGTGAGCAGCCGCGACGTCGAACGGCTGGCGGCCATCGGCACCTCCTGCCCGGACCACTTCCTGCGCACCAAGATCGCCCCGCTGCTGCTGGACCCCGCCCGGCTGGAGGAGGCCGACCTCGAGGGGGCGCTGGAGCGCTACCGCCAGGACTACGCGGCCTACTACCAGCGCCACGCCGGCCCCGCCGATCCCAAAATGCGCGACGCCAATCCGGTCGTGGTGCTGCTGCCCGGCGTCGGCCGCTTCAGCTTCGCGGCCGACAAGACGACGGCGCGGCTGGCCGGTGAGTTCTACGGCAACGCGATCAACGTGATGCGCGGCGCCGAAGCGATCGGCGCCTACGCCGGACTGCCGGAGGCCGAGGCCTTCGCCATCGAGTACTGGGCGCTGGAGGAAGCCAAGCTGCAGCGGGCGCCGAAGCCGCGCCCGCTGGCCGGCAAGATCGCCCTGGTGACCGGGGCGGCCGGCGGCATCGGCGGCGCGGTGGCCGCGCGGCTGCTGGCCGACGGGGCCTGCGTGATGCTGACCGACCTCGACGCCGAGGGGCTGGAAGAGGACCGCGTGCGGCTGGCCGCCCGGTTCAGCGACGACCTGGTGCGCGCGGCGGTCTGCGACGTCACCCGCGAGGCGGAGGTCGCGGCGGCGTTCGACGCGGTGGCCCGCGAGTTCGGCGGCCTGGACATCCTAGTCGCCAACGCCGGACTGGCCTCCTCAGCGCCGCTGGAGGAGACCAGCGTCGAGCTTTGGCGCAAGAACTACGGCGTGCTGGCCGAGGGCTATTTCCTGACCAGCCGCGCCGCCTTCCCGTTGATGCGCCGGCAGAAGGCGGGCGCGATCGTGTTCATCGGCTCCAAGAACGCCTTGGCCGCCACCCCCAACGCCTCGGCCTACGCCTCGGCCAAGGCCGCGGCGCTGCACCTGGCCCGCTGCCTGGCGCTGGAAGGCGCCGAGCACGGCATCCGGGTCAATGTGGTCAACCCCGACGCGGTGATCCGCGGCTCGCGCATCTGGGACGGCGACTGGCGCCAGGCGCGGGCCAGCGCCTACGGGATCGACGCCGGCGAGGAGCTCGAGGAGTTCTACCGGCAGCGCTCGCTGCTCAAGCGCACCGTGCTGCCCGAAGACATCGCCGAGGCGGTGTGCTTCCTGGCGTCGGACGCCGCCTCGAAATCCACCGGCAACATCCTCAACGTGGACGCTGGCAACGCCCAGGCGTTCACCCGCTAGAAGGGCCCAAGCCATGAGCGCGGCGCTGAACGGCCCACCCCTTTCCGCCGACCAGATCGGCAGCCACAACCAGGCGCGGCTCGCGGCCCTGCAGGACGAGTACGACAGCCTCGGCCGCGCGCTCGGCCGGCGCGGCGTCGACATCGAGGCCGTGAAGGCCCGCGTCGCCGGCTTCTCCGTCGCCCTGCCCAGCTGGGGCAGCGGCCGCGGCGGCACCCGCTTCGCCAAGTTCCCGATCCCCGGCGAACCCACCGACATCCACGAGAAGCTGGAGGACTGCGCCATCGTCCAGCAGCTCTGCCGCATCACCCCGCGGGTCTCGCCGCACTTCCCGTGGGACAAGGTCGACGACTACCGGGGCCTGCGCGAGGAAGCCGGGGCGCTGGGCCTCGGCTTCGACGCGGTGAACTCCAACACCTTCCAGGACCAGCCGGGCCAGGCCCACTCCTACCGCAGCGGCAGCCTGACGGCGACCGACCCGGCGGTGCGCGCCCAGGCGGTGGCCCACAACGTCGAATGCATCGAGATCGGCCGGCAGCTCGGTTCGCGCGCGCTCACGGTCTGGGTCGGCGACGGCGCCAACTTCCCCGGCCAGCAGGATCTCGCCGCCTCGCTCGACCGCTACCTGGAAAGCGCCGCCGAGATCTACGCCGCCCTGCCCGACGGCTGGCGCATGCTGCTTGAGCACAAGCTGTACGAGCCGGCCTTCTACGCCACGGTGATCTCCGACTGGGGCACCAGCATCCTGGCGGCCCAGCAGCTCGGCCCCAAGGCGCAGTGCCTGGTCGACCTCGGCCACCACGCGCCGAACGTCAACATCGAGCAGATCGTCGCGCGCCTGCACCGCTTCGGGAAGCTCGGCGGATTCCACTTCAACGATTCCAAGTACGGCGACGACGACCTCGATTCCGGGGCAATCAACCCGCACCAGCTGTTCCTGGTGTTCAACGAACTGGTCGAGGCCGAGGCCCGGCCGCGCGACGGCTTCGACCCGGCCTACATGATCGACCAGTCGCACAACGTCACCGACCCGATCGAGAGCATGCTCTCCTCCGCCGAGGCCATCGCCGGGGCCTTCGCCAAGGCCGTGATGGTCGACCGCGAGGCGCTGCACGACGCCCAGGCCGCCAATGACGTGATGATGGCCTTCCAGGCCCTGCGCCTGGCCTATCGCACCGACGTCACGCCGATCCTGGCCATGGCCCGCATCGAGGCCGGCGGCAGCGCCGATCCGATCGCCCTCTACCGCGCCGCCGGCTGGCGCGAGCGCAAGGCGCAGCAACGCAAGCCGGTGGGGCTCGGCGCCGGCATTGTCTGAGCGAAGACGACGCGAGTTGGTTGCGGATCGCTCAGAACTCGTGGAGATGGAGGCGATGGTCCGCCGGAGCGCCCATGCACGCCGCTGAACGCGAGCAGCTGATCCTGCAGATGCTGGAGGAGCGCGGCTTCATCGGCTTCCAGGAGCTGGACCGTCGGCTCGAAGCCTCCCCCGCCACCCTGCGGCGCGACCTCGACCGGCGGGCCGGCGCCGGCCAGCTGGTGCGGGTGCGCGGCGGGGCGCGCGCCCAGCGGACCGAGGCGCCGCACCTGGCCGGCGTGCCCCTGCACGAGAACCTGGCGCGCCACGCCCGCCAGAAGGAGGCGATCGGCCGGGCGGCGGCGGCGCTCTGCAACCCCGGCGAAGCGGTGATCATCGACGGCGGCTCGACGACCCTGCGGATGTGCCCGCACCTGGAGGACCTGGGCCTGCAGGTGCTGACCAATTCCCTGCCCATCGTCAGCGCCCTGCTGCCGCAGCCGAACACCCGCATCTCGATCCCCGGCGGGGCTCTGTTCCGCGAACAGAACATCGTGCTCAGCGCCTTCGACGAGGACGGCACGGGCCGCTATCGCGCCTCCAAGATGTTCCTCGGCGCCGCCGCCGTCGGCCGCCACGGGGTGATGCAGACCGACACCCTGCTGATCCAGGCCGAGCGGCGCCTGCTGAGCCGCGCCGACCAGATCATCCTGCTGGTCGACAGCAGCAAGTTCGAGGACCCGACAGGCCAGGTGCTGTGCGCGCTCGAGGAGCTGTCGGTGCTGGTCACCGACGACGGCGTGCCCGACGACTGCGCCCAATACCTGGAGCGCGCCGGGGTCAGGCTGGTGGTCGCACCGGCGGCCTGATCGCCTTCAGCGCCGTTGCGGGGCCGCGCATCTGAAGTTGGCTGCGTCATCCGTCGACCCCGATC
>JAQGIX010000037.1 GCA_028290925.1 Phenylobacterium sp.
CGTCGGGGCAGCCCCCGGCCTGCACGCGACGCCGCTGGTCGGCCGCACGGAAGGCGCCAAGACCGAGGCGGCGGCCGACCCGATCGCCGCGGCCACGGCGAGCGCCGACCCGGCCGCCCCGCAGGCCGCGCAGGAAGCCTCGAAGGACAACTCAGGTCCGGCCTTCGCCCCGACCGACCCGAACAGCCAGACCCCGACCGTGGCGACGCCCGCGGCGATGCACGCGGCGGCGGTCGCCGTGCGCGGCGCACCGCAGACCGTCGCCAACCTGGCGGCGCAGATCGTCAAGAAGCTGGAGAGCAAGACCACCCGCTTCGACGTGCAGCTCGACCCCGCCGGACTCGGCAAGGTGGACGTGCGCGTGGAGATCGGGGCCGAGGGCCGGATCACCGCGGCTCTGGCCTGCCACACGGCGCAGGGCGCCGAGGCGCTGAAGGCCCGCTCCGGCGAGCTGCAGCAGGCCTTGGAGCAGGCCGGCTTCGACGTCTCCGGCGGGCTGTCCTTCGAGATGGCCGGCGGCCAGGGCGGCCAGACGGGCGCCGGCCAGGGTCAGAACGACACCCAGAACAACTCCGGCCAGGCCTTCCGCGGCCGGGCCTTCCAGAGCGGCCTCGATGTCGCGGGCGACGCCGCCCAGGCGGCCGCCGACGTGGCCGCGAGGCTCAACCGAAGCCGGTCCGCCGGCGTCGACATCCGAATCTGAAGGGACGCCCGGCATGACCACGCCTGTCACCGCTCCGACCAGCCCCGCCGTCACCCCGGCCGCGAAGACCAGCACCGACGCGCTGACCCAGCTGTCGAGCAACTTCCAGACCTTCCTCAGCCTGCTCACGACGCAGCTGAAGAACCAGGACCCGCTGACGCCGCTGGATTCCAACCAGTTCACCCAGCAGCTGGTGCAGATGAGCGGCGTCCAGGCGCAGCTGACCGGCAACGGCCTGCTGCAGCAGGTGGCGACCAACACCTCGAACGGCATTTCCACGGCGGTCGGCCTGATCGGCAAGAGCGTGAAGGCGACCAGCGACACCGCCGACCTGTCCGGCGGCAAGGCCGCCTGGACCTACAACCTGGCTTCCGACGCGACGGACGTGAAGCTGCAGGTGGTGGATTCCAACGGCAAGGTGGTCCACGCCGAGACGCCGGCCAGCCTGAAGGCCGGCGACCACGACTTCACCTGGGACGGCAAGGACCTGAACGGCGCGAAGCTGGCCGACGGGACCTACACCCTGAAGGTCACCGCGCTGGACGGCGCGGGCAAGACGATCGCCACCAGTTCCTTCGTGCAGGGCCGGGTCACCTCGGTCGAGCAGTCGAACGGAACCACCCTGATCACGGTCAACGGCAGCAAGGTGAGCTGGGACAAGGTCGTCAGCGTCACCGAGGCCGCAACCACTTCACCCGCGACGGGCGCATGAGCCGCCCCCGCACATCCCCGAAACCCGGGTGGCAAAACGCCGCCCAGCCCGGCGGCCGAATGGCGCCGTCGGGCTCCGCAGCAGGCGGGCCCTCAGATGAAGGACGGAATCCATGAGCATCAATTCGGCAATGCTCGCCGGCGTGTCAGGCCTGATAGCCAACTCCTCGGCGCTCGCAGCGATCTCTGACAACATCGCCAACGTCAACACCGTCGCCTACAAGCGCAACCAGGTGAATTTCGCCAACGTGGTCACCGCCCAGGCGGTTCAGGGGCGGTATTCGGCCGGCGGCGTGCAAGGCGTGACCCACTCCTATGTGAGCCAGCAGGGCCTCATCCAGAGCGCCGGCTCCACGACGGACATGGCGATCTCCGGCGACGGCTTCTTCGTGGTCACCCAGAAGGGCGCGGGCCTGACGCCGTCGGACACCCGCGAGTTCACCCGCTCCGGCCAGTTCAACGTCGACGCCTCGGGCTACCTGGTGAACAACTCCGGCCTCTACCTGCAGGGCTGGCCGGCGCAGGCGGGCGGGACCTTCACCGTCGACCCGTCGGACCTCACCAAGCTCAACTCGATCAACGTCAAGAACCTCGGCGCGGCCGTGCAGGCCAGCACCAACGTCGGGATCTCCGCCAACCTCGACGAGACCGGCGTGATCTCGCCCGGCGAGGCGACCTACGTCGCCACCAGCAACACGAGCATGGCCGACTTCGCCAACGGCGCCGCGACCGGCACCAAGCCGGACTTCACCATGGACATGAACATCACCGACAGCGTCGGCGGCTCCCGCAAGGTGGAGCTGGCCTTCCTGAAGAGCTCGACCAACCCCAACGAGTGGCACGCGGAAATCTACTCGGTGCCGGCCAGCAACGTGGCCGTGGCGGCGGGCACCCGGCCGGGCCAGATCGGCGCGGGTCTGGTGAAGTTCAATCCGGACGGCAGCATCAACCTGGCCACCACCACCCTGTTCGGCGCCGCCGGCGCGACGCCGCAGATCGCGCTGTCGGCCTCGGCCGGCGCGGTGCCGGCCTGGTCCACTGCGCTCGGCCTGCAGGCGCAGACGGTCAGCCTCGATATCACCAAGATGACCCAGTACGCCTCGAACTCGACTGTGACCTCGATCAGCAACGACGGGGCCGGCGTCGGCAATATCGTCGGCGTGCAGGTGGACGCTCACGGGGTGGTCTCGGCGATCTACGACAACAGCCAGGTCCGCAAGATCGCCAAGGTGGCGGTCGCCACCTTCCCCAACGCCGACGCCCTGAAGTCGGTGAGCGGCAACGCCTACCAGATAAGCATCCCGGCCGGCCAGATGGTGCTGAAGGATCCGGGCACCGGCGGCGCGGGCCAGATCTCGCCCTCCAGCCTCGAAGCCTCGACCGTGGACCTGTCGTCGGAGTTCACGGGACTGATCTCGACACAGAAAGCCTACTCGGCGTCTTCGAAGATCATCACGACCGCCGACACGATGCTGAATGAACTCATCAACATTATTCGGTAATGACGGGAGTTAATTCTCATTAACAACCGCCATGGTCCAAACATGTACCAGAACGTTACACGAGGGGGAGATGGTTAGGCGTTTCTTTACTATAGCGATTCAGCGGCCGTTAGGAGCCGGGACGCTATGGTCCCCGCCAACAGTGATGGTGGGAAGAGCTTAAAAGCCATGTTGCAACAACAACAGGTGCGTACCAACAGCCGCGGCGAGGCCTATGTGATCGGCCCGACGGGCGCACCCTTGACCGTTCGCGATCTGCCGCCGGCCAACACGGGCCGCTGGGTCATCCGCCGCAAGGCGGAGGTGGTCGCCGCCGTGCGCGGGGGCCTCCTCTCGCTGGAGGACGCCCTCGAGCGCTACACCCTGACCAGCGAGGAGTTCCTGGCCTGGCAGCGCTCGATCGACCGCCACGGCATGGCCGGCCTGCGCACCACGCGACTGCAACAGTATCGCTGAACCGTTCCACTCCCCCCGGATTTTGGTTCGCGACGGCGGCCGTGCCCTTCCCCGGACACGGCCGCTTTATTTTTTTGGATTAGGCGCGGCTGTCGAGCGCGAGCGGGCCCGATCAGGCCTTCTGAACGACGAAGACGTCCTGCGACTGCTGCGGCGTGTGCGCCCATTCGCCCGGGAAATATTCCACGATCTTGAGCTTGCGGGCTTCGAGGGCGGCGAGCACGTCCGGTTCGTCGTAGGCCAGCGCGGCTTCCGGCAGCTCGGCGAGCTCCGCCCAATAGCCGTCGCCGCGATGGGCGAAGCTGAAGGCGCCGCGGCCGGCGCCAGCCGCGACCCGGCGTTCCGGCGTCATCACATAGTAGGAGATCAGGCACCGTCCGCCGGGCTTCAGCACGCGGGCGATCTGGCTCAGGTAGTTGCCCATGTCGGCCGGCAGCATGTGGGTGAACACCGAGGTCAGCACGACGAAGTCGAAGGTCGCGTCCGGATAGGGGAAGACGAAGGCGCTGGCCCGGCCGGTCGCCGACGGCCGGTAGCGGTCGCTCTTCAGGTCCACCAGCCGGAAGCGGAAGTTCGGGTGGCGCTCGGTGATCCGCCGGCACCAGCGGATGGCGACCGGCATGATGTCGAAGCCGTCGTAGGCGCCGGGCGGCGACAGGTAACCGGTCAGGGCCACGGCAAGCCGGCCGATGCCGCAGCCGACGTCCAGCAGGTGGTGGTCAGGCCGCAGCCCATTGGCGACGAGGAACTCACGCAGCCTGGCGCCGGAGTCGTGGAAGTCGTTGCTCTTGTTGGTGACCAGGCGCCAGAGCCGCCGGGGCGGCGTCAGCGGCGGTGGCCGGCGCCCGGCCGCCCAGTCGGCGGCGTCCAGCACGCTGCCGCGGGCGACCTCATAGGCGGTGCGGCCCCATCGCCGGAGGGTCGGGGGCAAGGCGCGTCTTGGATTGAACGGACTCATACGCCCCGGAACTGACCTACCCTCAAGAGGTCGGTCAACCAAGAGTTGCCCGCGCGGACGGCAGGGCGCGCCGCGCCTACGCCCCGGCCGACGCCGTCGGCGGCCGGGCCGCGCGCCTGAGGGTGGGGACGACCCGCACGCGGATCATCCAGAAGGCCAGCAGGGCGAGCACCGCCAGCGCCGGCAGGAACAGCCACGGCGAGCCGCGCAGGGCCTCGGGCTGGGCGCGCGGCTGTCCGGCGAAGGAGCCCCAGGCGATGAACAGGGCGAGGCTCATCCGCCACAGGTGCCGCGCCGTGCGCGCGGGGCCCGAGACCCCGCCGCGTCGGATCATGCCGAGGTCGCAGGCCACGGCCAGCGCCGCGACGCCGCCGAACACGAAGCCCAGGGCGGCGGGTTGACCGTCAAGCAGACCGCCGGGGCTCCTAACGCCCATCCAGGCGAGGGACAGGAAGGCCGCCACGGCGGCGACGCCGAGGAGCATGGCGCCGGTCTCGAAGCGACCGATCCGGCCAGGCGGACGCTTCACGGCCGCCCAGGCGGTGAGCGTCAGGTAGAAGGTGAACAGGCCCATGGCCCCCGAGATGCGATCCGGGAACATGGGGGCGACGATCGAGCCGACGCCGGACATGGCCAGCATGGCCACGAAGAAGACGGTCCCCGCCCCGCGGTGCAGCCGCCCGCCCTTGCGCGCCAGCATCGCCACAGCGCCTGAGATCATGCCGAGGCTCGCCCCGCCGATGTGGAGGACCAGCGCCGTGTCCGCCGCGGCGCGGACCAGGAACGGGGCTTGCGGGCTGACTTGAAGGATCATCGGCGGATCTCCTTCGCGGGGATCAGATCGGGTCGCGGGTGCGGCGCAGCCAGACGCAGGCGGCCAGACCCGCGGCGGCGAACACAAGACCTCCCCACAAGCCGGGATTGGCGAGGAACCTGGCGGGATCGACCTGGCTCAGGCTTTCGATCGGGACCTGGCCCCGTCCATCGACGCTGAAGGCCTCCGCATAGCCGCCGAACAGGCGGTCGTTCAGCAGCGACCAGACGTGGTGGGTGTGGAACGCCAGCAGCTCGAACAGGCTGAGGCCCAGCCAGGGCGCGACGGCCCAGACGAAGGTCGTCCGCTTCGCCCAGGCCGAGACCAGCAGCAGCCAGGCGTAGAGCGGCGCGGCCCAGAGCGCATTGACCACCAGTCCGTAGGGCAACATCGCCCAGATCAGCGGCAGGTTCAGATGGCTCCACAGCAGAGCGGGATCGACGCCGTTCATGAGCAGGACCGCGGCGCTCCAGGCCAGCATGAGGAGCTGGGTCGCCACAGCGATGGCGAGGATCGCAAGCGGCTGGACCACGAGGGGGATCGCCGCCTTGGAGAGCACGGTGGTCAGGTCGGAGACCGGCAGCGATTTCCAGAACAGGACGGTGCGGTCGCGGCGTTCGCCGTGCAGGGCGCCCAGGCAGTAGAACACCACCACCAGGAAGCCGATGACGAACGGCGCCCCGGCCGCGGCGGCATAGGGGATGTGGAGCGCCAGGGCGGCCCTGGGCGCGCCGGGCACCGCGGCCGCGAGGACTTCGCGCGGCAAGGCGGAGGAGCCGTAGAGGAAGCCGGCCAGCACCACGGCGGCGACGGCCAGCGGGGCCAGGTAGACGGCGCGGTTCTCCCAGAGCTCGCGCCGCAGTGACCAGTAGAAGGGCCGCACCTTGCGGGGGGCGGCGGGCATGGCGGCGGCGTCGGACAAGGTGCTCATTCGGCCCTCCCCGTCTGGGCGTTCGGCGGCGACATGGTCGCGACGAACAGGTCGACGAGGCTCGGGGTGCGCACCTCGCCCAGGGCGGCGAGACGGTCGCGGTCGACGCCGTCGAAGATCAAGTAGGTGCGGCCGAACAGCTGGCGCTCGTGGATCGGCTTCAGCGCGCGGGCGAAGTCGACGTGCTCGGGCGCCGCGGCCAGCTCGGCGTAGCGGGTCTCGAACGCCTCCATGCTGCAGTCGAGCACGATGCGGCCGCGATTGATGAACACCACGTCGGTGAGGATGTGCTCGATCTCCTCCACCTGGTGGGTGGAGACCACGATGGTGCGGTCGCCGTCGAAGTAGTCGTTGAGCAGGCTGTCGTAGAACGACTTGCGATAGATCAGGTCGAGGCCGAGCGTCGGCTCGTCCAGCACCAGCAGGCGCGCATCGACCGCCATCACCAGGGCCAGGTGCAGCTGGGTGACCATGCCCTTCGACAGTTCACGGATCCGGCTGGTGCGCTTGATGGTCGTGCGGTCGAGGAAGCGTTCGGCCTTGGCGCGGTCGAACCGCGGATGGACGCCGTCCACATAGGCCAGAGCCTGGGAGACGCGCATCCAGCGCGGCAGCACCGCCACGTCGGCGATGAAGCAGACCTCGGTCATCAACCGGTCGCGCTGGGCCCAGGGATCGCAGCCCAGCACCTTGAGCTCGCCCTCGCAGCGGGTGAGGCCGAGGATGGCGTTGAGCGCGGTGCTCTTGCCGGCGCCGTTGGGACCGATCAGGCCCACGATGCGGCCCTGCTGGACGGTGAGGTCGACGCCGTCGAGGGCGACGGTCTTGCCGAAGGTCTTGCGCAGACCGCGGGCTTCTATCGAGACCATCGACTCAGCGCTCCCCGCGCGGCTTGGCGGCGCCCAGCAGGTCGGCCGGTGTCAGGCCGAGCCGCTGGATGGTGGCGTTGATCTCCGGCCACTGCTCCTTGAGGAACCGCTCGCGCTCGGCCTGCAGGAGCAGGCGCCGCGCGCCTGAGCTGACGAACATCCCGAGGCCCCGCCGCTTCTCCACCAGCTGCTCGTCGACCAGCTGCTGGTAGGCCTTGAGCACGGTCAATGGATTGACCCGGGTCTCGACGGCGACGCTGCGCACCGACGGCAGGGCGTCGCCCTCCTTGATCAGGCCGTCGAGGATCATGGCGACCACGCGGCCGCGCAGTTGGCGGTAGATCGGCTGACTGTCATTCCACTCGGGGTCCATGATCTCTTCCGGCGCCGCATAGCCTGCGGTGAGGTCTTGCATTGGTGTTGTACATGACTATAACACCATATCGAAAGCAAGGACTTTTGACCTCATGCTGTTCGAACCTAACCTAGCCACGGCGAACCAGAGGAACATGACGCCGTGCGTCAAAAGCGTGATCGCAGGTTGCAGGGACGGCGCCGCCATGGCTGAGCCGACCGTCGGCGCGGGCTACGCACGGGGCCTGATGGAGCTGGCCGTCGCCAAGGGCGCCAGCCGGCAGGCGTTGGCCGAGCGGTCGGGGATCGAGCTGGCCGACCTGCGCGACCAGGACGCCCGCATCCCGTTTTCGAAGTACGTGGCGCTGATGCGGGCGGGCAAGGCGTTGGCCGGCGATCCGGCATTGGGGTTGCACTATGGCGACGCGGTCGACATCGCCGAGGTCTCGATCGTCGGCCTGATCGGCCAGGCTTCGGCGACGCCTATGGAGGGGTTCAGGCAGTTGAACCGCTACGTGCGGCTGATCGTCGAGACCGACAACGAGGGGGGCGGCGACCGCTTCCAGATGAAGGCCCGCGACGGCGGCCTGTGGATGGTCGACACCCGCCGCCACGCAGAGGCCTTTCCCGAGCTCACGGAAAGCGCCTTCGCACAGTTCGTCTCGACGCCGCGACGGCTCGGCCTGACCGCGCCGCTGAAGGCGGTCCACGTCACGCACTCCGATCCGGGCTACCGCGACGAGTACGAGCGGGTGTTCGGCGCGCCGATCACCTTCGACGCCGACTGGAACGCCCTGCAGATCGACCCGGCGTGGGCGCCCCCCAACATCGCCCGGCTGCCGAAATACGTGTTCGGGGTGCTGAGCGAGCGGGCCGACGCGCTGCTCGCGGAGCTGGAGACCTCGAAGTCGGTGCGCGGGCGGGTCGAGGCGCTGCTGTTGCCGATCCTGCACACCGGCGAGACGGGCATGGACCGGGTGGCCGGCAAGCTGGGGCTCAGCCGCCAGACGCTGTTCCGCCGGCTGAAGGCGGAGGGCGTGACCTTCGAGACGGTGCTAGACGAGCTGCGCCGCCGGCTGGCGCTCGACTACATGAGCGCGCGCAAGGTCTCGGTGAACGAGACGGCCTATCTGGTGGGTTTCTCCGAGCCGGCCGCCTTCTCGCGGGCCTTCAAGCGGTGGACCGGATCTAGCCCGCGGGCGGCGCGCGCCGCGGGCGCACTGCAGCGCTGAGCGGCGGCCTCAGGCTTCGGCCTGGGCGATAAGCCGCCGGGCCAGGTCGGCCTCATCCTCGGGGACCATCAATCGGGCCGGAAAGGCGCCGGGCCAGGGGGTGGCCGTTTCGAAGAGGAAGACCCGCAGGCCGGCCTCTTCCAGCATGGTTTTCAGGAAATGCAGGCGCACGGGATCGGCGGTCTCAAGGATGGCGATCATCCGCCGTCCTCCGTCGGATGGAACGGCCGGGCCATGGGGCGGTCGGAGAGCTTACTGACGCTGACCACGATGCGCTCGCGCTGGCCCTGGGCGCGCTCCACCAGCAGACGCGCCACCTGGGCGTCGTCGTGGAAGGCGTAGCCCTTGATGGCGTCGAGGATCGCCTTGGCCAGGTTGTCGAGGTCGAGCCAGGGCGGCTCGCCGACATATTCCATGCGGATTTCCACGGCGAATTCGCCCCAGGACGGCCGGGCGCCGCGCCAGACCTTGCGGAAGAACTCATAGATCAGGGGCTTGTAGTACTTGGCCTGGGTGGTCAGGCCGTCGATCTCGACGACCATGGCGCCTTCCCCCTCTCGGGCGCGCACCTTGCCGTGCTGGGTCCAGGCCTCGGTCATGCCGACGTTTCTAGAACTCGGGCGGCGGAATGGCCTGCTATTTTTCGGTCGGCGGCCCGGTCCAGCCGGCGTCCTGCGGCGCGAACGGCTGGGCGCGCGACTTGGTGCGATGGTCGTCGATATGCGGGCAGCCGCTGGCGTCGACGCCGCGGTAGTAGTGCTTCTGCCAGCGGTCGGCGGGCTTGAGCGGCGGGTTCTGGGCCATCTCCTTCTGGAAGGCGTCGCGCGAAAGACTCCATTGATGGAAGGCGGCCTCCAGCTCGGGCGCGGAGTCCAGGGCCGCGAACCGCGGCTCGAACCGCTCGAGCGCCGCGCGCTCCACCGGGAACAGGAAGGCGATCGCCTCGTCGGCCTCGAAGCGCACCTTGTGGTTCGGCCGGGTGAATCGCCAGTTCATGGTGAAGGTGAACGGCGACCAGTCGGTCTCGACCAGGCCGGACAGCGCGGCGATGCCGTCCTTGGCTTGGTTCGGCGGGCCGCCGACCCACAGGTTCCAGCCCGGCGGGGTGCGGAACAGGCCGGCCACATGGAAGGTGAGCACGCCCTGGCCGAACATGGAGACCGGCGCGCTGGCCGGCTCGGCCTCCCCCTCGACGGCGATCTTCACGGCGTCGGCGCCCGCCCCGCCGTCCCACCAGGCCTCCACGGCGCAGGGCGTGGCGATCTCCCAGCCATGGGCGTTGGCGATGCTCAGCGGCAGGCAGCGGTAGGCGAAGGACTCGGGCGTGTCGTCCATCCAGCCGCGTTGCGGGCTGGCCGGACGGATCCGCGGGCGCCAGCCGGGATGCAGATAGCAGATGAGGTCCATCGGGCTCCGCTCCGGACGGCCGGAGGTTATTGCGCCGCAGCGCCGGTCGGAAGCGCCGCCGCGGCGGTCGGCCGGTACGCGGTGAAGACACTGGCCAGCGAGCGGACCTCGGGCAGGATGTAGACGACGCCGTTGGTCCCGGTGAACGCCGGCCTGACGACGCTGTCGTAGAACCTGGCCGGGACGTTGATGCAGCCGTAGGAGATGCGGTTGTCGGCCGGCGTGGGCGTCGCCAGGCGCTGCAGGCGGCGCTCCTTCGGCTTGGTGGTGATCACCCGGTGCAGGGAGATGGCGTCGGCGTAGTCGACCCAGAGCACGTCCTTGACGCCCAGGTCGGCCCCCAGCGAGGCGATGAAGCGGCCGGCCGGGGTGGTGCGCTCTTCGGGCCTTATGGTGGACAGCTTGCGATCGCCGATGCCGGGGACCGAGTCGTCGCCGCGGGCGAGGCCCAGCAGGGCGGCCGAGGCCCCGCGCAGGCGGCCGTCCGGGGAGAAGACGAACAGCCGGGCCTGGACCTTGTCGATGATCACGAAGGGCATGCCGTGGTTGTCGCCCGACGCCGTCACCCAGTCGGCGACGCTGCGCGCCTCCGGCGAGGCTGGCTTGTCGCGGAAGTCGGCGCGGGCCGGGGCCTGGGCCGCGGCAGTCGCCGCGCCGCCGAGGCCGGCCGACAGCAGGCCAAGGCCGATGGCGAGGGCCGCCATCGCCCGCCGGGCGGAGGGGCGCACGTGGATCGCTCCCGTCATCCCCGCCTAGTTCCGGTCCTGCTTGCGCGGATGGACCGGCGCCACATAGGGCGCGGGCGCTTCGGCCACCACCACCGGGGCCGGTTGGACGACCTCGACCGCCAGGACCGGCGGGCGGGTTTCCACCACCCGGATGAGCGGCATCCTGACTCCGCCGCCCAGCACCGCGAGCGTCAGGCCCGCGGGGACCACGATGACCGCGGGCGGCACCTCCGTGATCGGCGGCGCGAGGACCGTCACCGGCGTGGGCGTCGGAGTCGGCGTGGGCGTGGGG
>JAQGIX010000080.1 GCA_028290925.1 Phenylobacterium sp.
AGCTGGCTGAACCCGTGGCCGAACCGGTCCTCGAGACCGCCGCGCCGGCCCCGCAGCCCAAGGCGGCGCCCGCCCCCCGGGCGCCCGATCCGGCCGAGATCTCGACGCCGCCGACCGCGCCCCGCAAAGGCTGGTGGCGGCGCGGCTGAGGCGTTAGAGTTCGGCGACGCGCGGGGGCGACACAGACGAGTTCAGCATGGTCGCTCCTGCCCGATCGCTCTCCCGCCTCGCCCTCGCCGTCACCATCTCGGCGAGCCTGTTGCTGCGGCCGGTGGCGGCGTCCGCCCAGATGCCGCCCGGCGAGTTCCTGATCCGCGACACCGAGATCGAGGAGATCCTGAAGAAGGACGCCACGCCGCTGTTCCAGGCGGCCGGCCTCGACGCGAGTCATATTCAGATCGTGATCGTGGGCTCCCGTCCGGACGACATCAACGCCGCCGCCGGACCGGGGGTGATGATGGTCAACACGGCCCTCATCATGACCACCAAGAACCCTAATGAGCTGCAGGGCGTGATGGCCCACGAAGTCGGCCACCTGGCCGGCGGCCACAGCGCCCGTTCGGACGAGATGGCCCACGCCGGCATGCGGCCCTTCCTGCTGACCATGGGCCTGGGACTCCTGGCGGCGCTGGCGGGCTCGGGCGACGCGGCGGCGGGCCTGGTGGGCTCGGCGGGGTACTTCGGCGCGCTGGGCATGGCCGGCTACAGCCGCGAGCAGGAAGGCCGCGCCGACCAGGCGGGCGCCACGATCCTCGAAAAGGCCAGCCTCTCAGGCCGCGGCCTGTCGGAATTCTTCAACAATTTCCGCTATCAGGAAGTGTTCAGCCAATACCGTCGCTATAAATATTTCATCGACCACCCGCTGTCCTCCGACCGGATCGACTCGCTGCAGGCGCGGGTCGCGGCCATGCCGCACTTCAGCCAGGTCGACAAACCCGAGGCCATGGCCGAGCACGAGCTCATGAAGGCCAAGCTGGAAGGCTTCATGCAGCCGCAGGTCGCCATGGTGAAGTTCGGAGAGAAGGACACCTCCTATCCGGCCCGCTACGCCCGGGCGATCGCCTACTACCAGCTCAAGGAGCCGGAGAAGGCGCTGAAGCTGATCGAGGCCCTGCTCGCCGAGCAGCCGAACAACCCCTACCTCTACGAGCTGAAGGGCCAGATCCTGTTCGAGTACGCGCGCGGCAAGGAGGCCGAGGCGCCGCAGCGCCGGTCGGTGGAGCTCAAGCCGGATGCGCCGCTGCTCAGGGTCAACCTCGGCCAGACCCTGATCGCCCTCGACGACAAGGCCAAGGTCGAGGAAGGGATCGGCGAGCTGAGGAAGGCGCTGCTGAAGGAAAACGACAACGCCGAGGCTTGGCGCATGCTGGCGGAGGCCTATGACAAGCAGGGCAAGGACGGCCTCGCCCGCCTCGCCACCGCCGAGTTCAACTACAACATCGGCAACCTGAAGGACGCCCGGGTGTTCGCCATGCGGGCCCGTGAGAAACTCGACCGCAGCAGCCCGGAATGGCGCCGCGCCACCGACATCGTGCTGGTCTCCAAGCCCAGCAAGGACGACCTCAAGGACCTGGCCAGCGAAGGCTCCATCGCCCGCAAACAGGCCAACTGAGCGTCGTAAATCCCCCGTCCCTCCGTTATCTGCAGGTCATGAAGATCGCCCTCACCGCCGCCGCGGCCGTCGCCGCCCTTTCGCTCGCCGGATGCCAGAAGGCCGACGACGCCGTCTTCGGCCAGCGGGTGCACGCCTATCTGATGGCCCATCCGGAGGTGATCCGCGAGGCCGCCCAGCGGCTGCAGACCAACGAGCAGGCCGCCGCCGCCAAGGCCTCCACCGAGGCGATCGGCAAGTTCCGCAGCCAGTTGGAGCGCGATCCGCGCGACATCGTGATCAATCCCAAGGGCAAGGTCACGGTGGTGGAATTCTTCGACTACCGCTGCGGCTACTGCAAGCTGGCTGCGCCGGAGGTGGTGAAGCTGATCGAGCAGAACCCCGACATCCGCTTCGTCTTCAAGCAGTTCCCGATCTTCGGCGAGGTCTCCGACACCGCCGCCAAGGTGGCGCTGACCCCGGCCGGCAAGGCCAAGGCCCTGGAGCTCTACAAGGCCTGGATGGCGGAGAAGGCGCTGGACGACACGATCCTCGACCGCGACCTGACCGCGGCCGGCCTCGACCCCGCCGGCGCCCGCAAGGCGGCCCTGGACCCGGCCATCCAACGCCAGATCCTCGACACCCGGGCGCTGGCGGCCTCGCTGAAGATCGAGGGGACTCCCGCCTTCGTGGTGGGCGACACCCTGATCCCCGGCGCCGACCTTGCCGCCCTGCGCGCCGCCATCACCGTGGCCAGGGACGGCGGCCTGAAGAAACTCGGCTGACGATAACGGCGTGCGCGGGCCGCCAGGCTCAGGCTAGGGTCCGGCCATGAACGAGCGGGTGGTGGTGATCGGGGCCGGCATGGCCGGGCTGTGGACGGCGTTGGCGCTGGCGCCCACCGGCCGCCAGGTGGTGCTGCTGGACCGCGACCCGTCGCCGCCGTCGGGGGACGTGGAGGAAGCCTTCACCGACTGGACCCGCAGCGGCGTCGGCCACCTGCGCCACAGCCACGCTTTCCTCGCCCGCCTGCGCCTCCTGATCCGCGACCAGCATCCCGAGCTCCTGGCCGAGCTGATGGCCGCCGGCTGCCGCGAGCTGCGCTTCGAGGACGGGTTGACCCAACTGCACCAGGCCCGCTTCACGCCCAAGCCGGTGGACGCCGACCTGGTGATCCTGACCAGCCGGCGCACGACGCTGGAGTTGATCATGCGCCGCTATGTGGAGCGAATGCCCGGCGTCAGCATCCGTCCGGAAGCCTTCGTCCGCGAGCTGGCCCTGTCGCTGGGATCGCCGCCGCGGGTGACCGGCGTGCGGCTGGAGAACGGCGAGGTCGTGGAGGGCGATCTGGTGGTCGACGCCGCCGGCCGCACCTCCTCGGCCCTCGAGCAGCTGGCCACAGCCGGCGCGGTGATCCCGGAGACCGCGGAATCGGCCGGAGTCATCTACTTCACCCGCCACTACCGGCTGAACCCCGGCGCCGCGGAGCCGCCGCGCGGCGGGCCGGCCGCCACCGGCGACATCGGCTATCTGAAGTTCGGGGTCTTTCCAGGCGACAACGGCTGCTTCTCGGTCACCCTGTGCGTCCCCGAGGTCGAGGAGGAGATGCGCAAGGCGGTGGTCGATCCGGAGGTGTTCGACACCGTGTGCCGCCAGCTGCCGGGCGTCGCGGCCTGGATCGAGGCCGGCCGCGCCAGCCCCACCAGCCGGGTGTTCGGCATGGGGAAGCTGGAAAGCCGCTGGCGCGACCTGGCGCCCGGCGGCCGGCCGGCGGTGCTGGGCTTCTTCCCCGTGGGCGACAGCCTGGTGCGGACCAATCCGCTCTACGGCCGCGGCTGCTCCTTCGCCGCCGTCGGCGCCTACCTGCTGCGCCACGCGCTCGCGGCCTCGCCCGATCCGGCGGCGCGGGTGCTGCACTACCGCAAGGGCGTGGAGGCGGAGCTGCGGCCCTACTACGAGGCCATGCGCAAGGCCGACCAGTCGGCGATCCGGCGGGCCCGCCAGGCGCTGGTCCCCGGCCACACGCCGTCGCTCAAGGGCCGCATCCTGAGGAGCTTCGTGGAGGACGGGATCGTGGTCGCGGTGCGCTCCGACCCCGACCTGCTGCGCGCCTCGCTGCGCGGCTTCCACATGCTGGAGGACCCCCAGGCCTGGCTGCGGCGGCCCGGCAACCTCATGCGCGTGCTGGGCTACTGGGCGCGCGGCAAGCGGGCGAACGCCGCCGCCTATCGTCCGAAGACCGAGCCGGAGCGCGAGGCGATGCTGGCGGCCGTCGGCGTTTCGCCCGACGCCGACGCCGAACGGCTGCGCGCCGAAGCCGCCTGAGGTCCTTGACCGCCCCTGCGTCAACGGGGGACCGTCGCGGCGGGATCAGGAGGTCCGCGCCATGAGCGAATTCAAGCTTCTCATCAACGGCAAGCTGGAAGCCGGCGACGCCGTGATGGACGTCATCAACCCGGCCACCGAACAGCCGGTGGCGCAGTGCCCCCGCGCCTCGAAGGCGCAACTCGACCGCGCGGTGGCCGCCGCCAAGGCCGCCTTCCCGGCCTGGAGCAAGACCCCTATCGAGGAACGCCAGAAGGCGCTGACGGCCATCGCCGACGTGATCCAGGCGAACATCGCCGAGCTCGCCCGCCTGCTCACCCAGGAGCAGGGCAAGCCGCTGCAGGACGCCATGGGCGAGACCTTCGGCGCGGCGGCCTTCTTCCGCTACTTCGCGAGCCTCGACATCCCCACGAGGATCATCGAGGACAGCGACGCCCGGAAGGTCGAACTTCGCCGGCGGCCACTGGGCGTGGTGGCCGCGATCGTCCCGTGGAACTTCCCGCTCATCCTGATGGCCTTCAAGGTCCCGGCGGCGCTGCTGGCCGGCAACACCATCGTGCTCAAGCCCGCCGCCACCACCCCGCTGGCGACGCTGAAGCTGGCCGAGCTGATCAAGGACATCCTGCCGCCCGGCGTGCTGAACGTGATCGCCGACGCCAACGATCTCGGCGGCGAGCTCACCAAGCATCCCGACGTGCGCAAGATCTCCTTCACCGGCTCCACCGAGACGGGCAAGAAGGTGATGGCCGGCGCGGCCGAGGCGCTGAAGCGCGTGACCCTCGAGCTGGGCGGCAATGACGCCGGCATCGTGCTGGGCGACGTGGACCCCATCGTCACCGCGCCGAAGATCTTCAACGCCGCCTTCCAGAACTCGGGTCAGGTCTGCATCGCCATGAAGCGGGTCTATGTCCACGAGAGCATCTACGACGCCATGTGCGCCGAGCTGGCGAAGCTGGCCGACGCGGCCGTGGTGGGCGACGGCCTGGAGCAGGGCACTCAGATCGGGCCGCTGCAGAACAAGGCGCAGTTCGAGAAGGTGCTGGGCTTCATTGAGGCGGGCCGCAGGGACGGCAAGGTGATCGCCGGCGGCGGCCGCGCCCGCGACAAGGGCTACTTCATCCAACCCACCATCGTGCGCGACATCGAGGACGGCTCGCGACTGGTGGACGAGGAGCAGTTCGGCCCGGTGCTGCCGGTCATCAAGATCAAGGACGGTGAGGACGCGCTGGCCCGCGCCAACGCCTCGCTCTACGGCCTGGGCGGCTCGATCTGGACCGGCGACCTAAAGCTGGCCTACGACCTCGCCGGCCGCATGGAGGCGGGCACGGTGTGGATCAACAAGCACGCCGAACTTGCCCCCAACATCGCGTTCGGCGGCGCGAAGTTCTCCGGCCTCGGGACCGAGCTGGGCGAAGAGGGCCTGGCCGAGTTCACCCAGGTGCAGGTGATCAACGCCGCGCGGTGATCGGCCGGTCCCCCGTCGGCCGGGCCTAGATCAGGCCGGAGAGCGGCGAGGACGGGTCAGCGTACATCCGCTTGGGCATGCGGCCGGCGAGGAAGGCTTCGCGGCCGGCGATCACCGCATGCTTCATGGCCCTGGCCATGCGGACCGGATCCTTGGCGCCGGCGATGGCGGTGTTCATCAGGACCGCGTCGCAGCCCAGCTCCATGGCCACCACGGCGTCGGACGCGGTGCCGACCCCGGCGTCCACCAGGACGGGGACGGTGGCCTGCTCGATGATCAGGCCGAGGTTCAGCAGATTCTGGATGCCGCGGCCGGAGCCGATCGGGGCGCCCAGCGGCATGATCGCCGCGGCGCCGGCCTCCTCCAGCTTCTTGGCGTAGACCGGGTCGTCCGAGCAGTAGACCATCACCTGGAAGCCCTCGGAGACCAGCATCTTCAGGGCCCGATGCGTCTCCTCCATGTCGGGGAGCAGGTGCTTGGTGTTGGAGAGCACCTCGAGCTTCACGAGATCCCAGCCGCCGGCCTCGCGCGCCAGGCGCAACAGGCGCACCGCCTCCTCGCCGGTGTGGCAGCCGGCGGTGTTGGGCAGGAAGGTGAAGCGGTCGGGCTTCACATAGTCGACCAGCATCGGCTGGCTGGGGTCCGACAGGTTCACCCGCCGGAGCGCGACCGTGACGATCTCGGCGCCCGCGGCCTCGGCCGCCGCGGCGTTCTCGGCGTAGTCCTTGTATTTGCCGGTGCCCACGATCAGCCGCGAGGTGAAGGTGCGGCCGGCCACGGACCAACTATCATGCGAGGTGTGGGAGCCATCCATGGTCAGCCGCCTCCGATGAAGTGCACGATCTCGATCCGATCCCCCTCGGCGAGGGGCGTGCGACCATAGGCCGAGCGGGGCACGATCTCCAGATTGCGCTCCACCGCCACCTTGCGCGCGTCGAGGCCCAGCGTGGCCACCAGCCCCGCCACGTCGGCGACGCTGTCGAGGGTGCGGGGCTCTCCGTTGACGGTCAGGTTCATGAACGCTTGCTTGTGACCCTTAGCCCCGACCGTTACAAGACGCCGGAATCGACGGCGGAGCCGAATGCCGAAACCGATCTATGTGCTGAGCGGCCCCAACCTCAACCTGCTGGGGACCCGCGAGCCGGAGATTTATGGCCATCAGACGCTCGAGGACGTGCGCAAGCTCTGCGAAGCCCGCGCCGCGGCCCTGGGTCGCGAAATCGTGTTCCGCCAGTCCAACCACGAGGGCGAGCTGATCGACTGGATCCAGGAGGCCCGCGAGAAGGCCTGCGCGCTGGTGATCAACCCGGCGGGCTACGGCCACACCTCGGTGGCCATCCTCGACGCCCTGAAGGCGGTGGGGGTGCCCGTGGTGGAGTGCCACCTCTCGAACCCGGCGGCGCGGGAGACGTTCCGCCGCAAGACCTTTGTGTCCCTGGCGGCGACCGGCGTTGTGTCCGGCTTCGGCCCCGCCAGCTACGAACTGGCCGTCGAGGCCGCCGCGGGCCTCGCCCGCTAGCGCCGCACCAGAAACGAGGATTGATTTCCCATGGCTAGCAGTCCCAAGGCTCCCGCCGATCCGATCGACGCGCGCCTGGTGCGCAAACTGGCCGACATCCTCACCGACACCGGCCTGTCGGAGATCGAGGTCGAGCACGGCGGCCTGAAGATCCGCGTCGCCAAGCAGCTGACCGCAGCCCCGATCCATGTCGCCGCCCCGGCGCCCGCGCCGATGCCGACCCCGGCCGTGCAAACCTCCGCCACGGCGCCCGCCCCCGCCGCCGAAGCGCCGCGGCACGCCGGCGAGGTGGTGAAGTCGCCGATGGTCGGCACGGTCTATATGCAGGCCCAGCCGGAATCCCCGCCGTTCATCAGGGTCGGCGACACCGTCCAGGCCGGCCAGACCCTGATGATCATCGAGGCGATGAAGACCATGAACCCGATCCCGGCGCCGAAGGGCGGCAAGATCGTGGAAATCCTGGTGGAGGACGCCCAGCCCGTGGAGTTCGGCGAGCCGCTCGTCGTGATCGAGTAGCCCCATGTTCGAGAAAATCCTGATCGCCAACCGCGGCGAGATCGCATTGCGCATCCATCGGGCGTGCAAGGAGATGGGCATCGCCACCGTCGCCGTGCACTCCGAGGCCGACACCGGCGCCATGTGGGTGAGATTGGCCGACGAGAGCGTCTGCATCGGCCCGCCGCCGGCCGCCAAGAGCTATCTGAACATTCCCTCGATCATCGCCGCCGCCGAGATCACCGGGGCCAACGCGATCCACCCAGGCTACGGATTCCTCTCGGAAAACGCCCGCTTCGCCGAGATCGTGAACGCCCACGGCTTCACCTTCATCGGGCCCAAGCCCGAGCACATCAAGATGATGGGCGACAAGATCACCGCCAAGCAGGCGGTGAAGGACGCGGGCATACCTGTGGTGCCCGGCTCGGACGGGGCGGTGACCACCGAGGAAGAGGCCTTCGCCGCGGCGAGGAAGATCGGCTTCCCGGTGCTGATCAAGGCCGCGGCCGGCGGCGGCGGGCGGGGCATGAAGGTGGCCCAGACCGAAGCCGACCTGGCCGAAGCGGTCTCCACCGCCCGCAGCGAGGCCCGCGCGGCCTTCGGCGACGACGCGGTCTATATGGAGCGCTACCTGCAGACGCCGCGCCACATCGAACTGCAGATCATCGCCGACGCCTACGGCAACGTCGTCCACCTGGGCGAACGCGACTGCTCCTTGCAGCGGCGGCACCAGAAGGTGATGGAGGAGGCCCCCTCCCCGGTCATCGACGCCGCGACCCGCGCCAGGATCGGCAAGGTGGTGGTCGATGCGATCAAGGCCATCGGCTACCTGGGCGTCGGCACCATCGAGTTCCTCTACGAGAACGGCGAGTTCTTCTTCATCGAGATGAACACCCGCCTGCAGGTAGAGCATCCGGTTACCGAGGCGATCACCGACATCGACCTGGTGCGTGAGCAGATCCGCATCGCCGCCGGCGAGCCGCTGTCCTTCCGCCAGGAGGACGTGATCTTCGAGGGCCACGCCATCGAGTGCCGGATCAACGCTGAGAACCCGCGCACCTTCGCGCCGTCGCCGGGCCTGGTGACCGACTTCCACGCGCCGGGCGGGCTGGGGGTGCGGCTCGATTCGGCGCTCTACGCCGGCTACACGATCCCGCCCTACTACGACAGCCTGGTGGGCAAGCTGATCGTCCACGGCCGCGACCGCCAGGAGTGCGTCGCCAGGCTGTGCCGCTGCCTGTCGGAGATCGTGGTGGCCGGGATCGAGACCAACATCCCGCTCTTCCAGGAGCTCCTGGTGAACCCGGACATCGTGCGCGGCGACTACAATATCCACTGGCTCGAGAACTGGATCAAAAGCCAGGCCCCCGCGACAGTGTAATCTCCCGCGCATGGAGAGCTTCTCCGCCCGCGACCTCCTGGCCTGCTACGCCCGCGGCGTCTTCCCCATGGCCGACGCGCGGGAGGACGCGCGCGTCTTCCTCATCGATCCCGAGCACCGGGGCGTGATCCCGCTGGAGCGCTTCCACGTCTCGCGGCGCCTGGCGCGCACGGTGCGGGCCGAGCCCTTCGAGGTGAGGGTGGACACCGCCTTCCACGAGGTCGTCCTCGCCTGCGCGACGGCCGCGCCGGACCGCCCCGAGACCTGGATCAACCAGCCGATCGAGACCCTCTATCTGCGGCTGCACGAGCTGGGCTTCGCCCACAGCGTGGAATGCTGGAGGGATGGCGTGCTGCTGGGCGGCCTCTACGGTGTGGCGCTGAAGGGCGCATTCTTCGGCGAGAGCATGTTCTCACGGGCCCGCGACGCTTCGAAGGTGGCGCTGGTGCATCTGGTCGCGCGGTTGGTCGCCGGCGGCTTTCGGTTGCTCGACGCCCAGTTCATGACCGAGCACCTGACCCAGTTCGGCGCGGAGGAGATCGGCCGCAGCGAGTATCAGCGGCGGCTGGAGCGAGCGCTCGCGGCCGACGCCGATTTTCAGCGCGGCGGTGCGGGCGCGGCGCCGGGCGGCGGGGCGGCGGTCCTG
>JAQGIX010000115.1 GCA_028290925.1 Phenylobacterium sp.
TGGGCACGGCGGCTGGCGCCGCTGCGCCGGGCGAGCGAGGTGCTCGGGCCGGTCGCGCCGGAGTGGGTGCGGCGCAGCGGCTTGCCCGCCGACTGCCAGGTGTTCTGCGGCCTGCACGACAGCAACGCGGCCCTGCTGGGCGCCCGCGGCCATGCCGAGTTCGCCGCCGGCGAGGCGACCGTGCTCTCCACCGGCACCTGGTTCGTCGCCATGCGCTCGCCGGACCCGGCGCGGGGCCCGGCCAGGCTCGAACTGGATGAGGGGCGCGATTGCCTGGTCAACGCCGACGCGGAGGGCCGGGCCGTCCCCTCGGCGCGCTTCATGGGCGGCCGGGAAGCCGAGCAACTCCTCGGTGGCGATCCGGCTGGCCCGGCGACGGCGACGGCGCTGGTCGAGCGCGTGCCGCAGCTGTTGGCGCAGGGCGTCCAGATTCTCCCGAGCTTCGCACCCGGCGTCGGTCCGTTCCCGGGGCGCCGCGGGGGCTGGAGCGGCGAGCCTGCCGACCCCGACGACCGCCGCGCGGCGCTGGGCCTTTACCTGGCGCTGATGGCCGACGCGTCGCTGGAGCTGATCGGCTCGCGCCGCTGCCTGCTCGTGGAGGGCCGCTTCGCCGCCTCGCCGGTCTTCGTCCGGGCGCTCGCCAGCCTGCGCCCGAAGCAGCAGGTCTATGTCTGCGACGCCGACGACGACGTGGCCTATGGCGCGCTGCGGCTTGTCCAGCCCGATCGCCCGCCGCCGTCGCCGCTGGTCCCCGTGCGGCCGCTGGCGGCGTCGCTTACGGCCTATCGCGCGCTGTGGCGGGCCGGCCTGGCGCGGCAGCCGGCGTGATCGAAATGAACCATTTGCGTTCAGAACAGATCATCGGCACATTGGCCTGAACAGGCGCCCCAAGGCGCCGAGGGAAGGGACGACCATGGACATCGGCGCTCCCGCCGCGCCGCCCGGCGTGGCGCTTCGCTCGGGATCGCTGCGCGGACCGCTGGCCTTCGCCATCGCCTGCTTCGTGGTCTGGGGACTGGCCTATGGCCTGCTCGACGTCCTCAACAAGCACTTCCAGGAGACCCTGCACGTCGGCAAGGCGCAGTCGACCTGGCTGCAGATCGCCTATTTCGGCGCCTACCTGACCCTCAGCCTGCCGGCCGGGCGGCTGCTGCAGGCCCGCGGCTACAAGACCGGCATCGTCACCGGCCTGGTGGTCACCGCGATCGGCGCCCTGCTGTTCGTGCCCTCGGCGCGGGCCGAAAGCTTCACGCTGTTCGTCGGCTCGATGTTCGTCATGGCCGCCGGGCTCTGCATCCTGGAGACCGCGGCCGACACCTATGTGAACGTGCTGGGCCCGGCCGAGCACGCCTCGCGCCGGCTGAACCTGGCGCAGTCCTTCAACGCGCTCGGCGTGTTCTTCGGCCCGCTGATCGGCGGCGCGCTGTTCTTCCAGACCCCGGGGCCCGCGGGCCAGGCGGCGGGCGGCGGCCAGTCTGCGGTGCAGCTCACCTATCTGGTGATCGCCGGGGCCGTGCTGCTGTTCGCCTTCGCCGTCTCGCGCGCCCACCTGCCGGAGATCCACGAGCCGCAGGCCGAAGGGCCCGTCGCGCAGGACGCGCCCCTGTGGCGGCGGCCGCACTTCGCCCTGGGGGTGCTCACCCAGGCGCTCTACGTCGGGGCCCAGGTCGGCATCGGCGCCTTCTTCATCAACCTGGTGACCGAGACCTGGCCCGGCCTGACCTCGCGCCAGGGCGCCTACCTGCTGTCCATCGCCACCGCCGGCTACCTGATCGGCCGGTTCGCCACCACCGGCCTGCTGCTGCGGTTCTCGCCGCGGGTCATCCTGACGGTCTACGGCCTCGTCAACCTGGCGCTCTGCCTGGTGGTCGCCGCGGGGATCGAGAAGGTCTCGGCGGTGGCCCTGATCGCGGTCTTCTTCTTCATGTCGACCATGTTCGCGACCATCTTCACCCTCGGCGTGGCGAACCTTGGACCGGCCACCAAGCGCGGCGCCTCGATGATGGTGATGGCCATCGGCGGCGGCGTGCTGCTGCCCTATCCGATGGGCCGCATCGCCGAGGCCTACGGCACGCCCGCCGCCTTCCTGCTGCCCGCCGCCTGCTTTGCGCTCGTCGCCTTCTACGGCTGGCGCGGCGCGGGCCAGACACCCTCCATGGAGACTTAAGCGTGGCGTCACCGCTCCCGTTCCGGCTGGCGCTCTGCGCGGCCGCCGCCGTCGTGCTGTTCCCGGCGCAGGGCCTGACCCAGACGCCGCGTGCGGCCTCCGACGCCCCCCAGGACGCCCTGGAGGCCGGGTTCCGTTCGCCGCCCAACGTCGCCAAGCCGCGCGCCTGGTGGCACTGGATGAACGGCAACGTGACGCCCTCGGGGATCAAGGCCGACCTCGAGTGGATGAACCGGGTCGGCATCGGCGGGGCCCACTATTTCGACGCCGGCGGCATCCTCGCCAACTACCAGTTCATCACCCCGCGCGTGGTGGTCGGCGACGCCAACTGGCAGGCCGACATCCGGCTCGCCGCCAGCACCGCCGACCGGCTGGGCATGGAGCTCACCACCGCCGCCTCGCCGGGCTGGAGCGAGACCGGCGGACCCTGGGTCACCCCGGCCCAGGCGATGAAGAAATACGTCTGGAGCGAAACCCTGGTCGAGGGCGGCCGCGCGTTCCGCGGCACGCTCGCCCATCCGCCGACCACCACCGGCGGGTTCCAGACCGCGCCGAGCCAGGACAGCCTCGCCTTGGTCACCGCGGACACCGGCAAGAACGAGAGCTTCTACGCCGACGCCCTGGTGGTCGCCTACCGGTTGCCGCAGGGCGAGGTCGCCGCGCTGCCGCCGGGCCAGTTCACGGCCAGCAGCAGCCCCGCGGAGCTGGCCCGGCTGGGCGACGGCGATCTGGCGCGGACGGTCCAGCTGGTCGGCGCGGCCGACGGCTCGCCGCCCTGGATCCAGGTGGCCTACGCCACGCCGCAGACCGTGCGGGGCCTGTGGCTCGGTGTCGCCGGCCTTGGGGCCAGCGGCGGGCCGGTGAAGCCGCAGCTGCTGGTCAGCGACGACGGCCAGGCCTGGCGGGTCGGGGCGACGCTCACCGGCCCGGCCGACGCGATCCTCAAGAGCTATGGCTTCGCCCCGCTGACGGCGCGCTTCTTCCGCCTGACCCTTCCGGCCACGCCGCGCACGCCCGTGCCGGTGGGCATGCCCGACTTCGCACCGCCGGCCCGGCCGGTGAAGGTCGCCGTCTCGGAATTCGCCCTGCAGGGCGGCGCCACCGTCGACCGCCTGGTGGAGAAGGCCGGCTTCTCGGACCCCATCGACTATGCCGCCGCCCCGACCGCGCCGGTGACGCCCGACGCGGTGATCCGCAAGGGCGACGTGGTCGACCTCACCGCCCGCCTGCGCCCGGACGGCAGCCTCGACTGGACCCCGCCGGCCGGCCGCTGGCGGGTGATCCGCCTGGGCTATTCGCTGACCGGCACCAAGAACCATCCCGCCCCGGTCGAGGCCACCGGCCTGGAGGTGGACAAGTTCAGCCGCAAGCATGTGGCGGACTACATCGAGGCCTACCTCGGCCGCTTCGAGGCGGCGGCGGGCAAGGACCTGGTGGGCTCGCGCGGCCTGCAGAACCTGCTCTCCGACAGTTGGGAGGCGGGCGTCCAGAACTGGACGGACGACATGCCCGCGGAGTTCCGCCGCCGGCGCGGCTATGACCTCACGCCCTGGCTGCCGGTGCTGGCCGGCCACGTCGTCGAGAGCTCAGAGGCCAGCGACAAGTTCCTGTGGGACTTCCGCCGCACGCTCGAGGACCTGCTGTCGCAGCATTATGCGGTGATCGCCGAGGCTCTGAAGCGCCGCGGCATGGGCTTCTACAGCGAGGCGCAGGGCGACGGCTGGCGAGCCATCGGCGACGGCATGGAGATGAAGCGCCACGCCGACATCCCGATGGCGGAATACTGGTACCGCCCCTTCGCCGCCGGCCCCGGCCAGCCGACGCTGAAGGCCGACATGAAGGAATCCGCCTCGGTGGCGCACATCTACGGCAAGCCGCTGGTGGCCAACGAGTCGCTCACGGTCTTCGCCGCGCGCGATCCGTGGGGCTTCTCCCCGGAGATGCTGAAGCCGGTGGTGGACGAGATCTTCGCCCACGGCGTCAACCGCATCGTCCTGCACACCTCCGCCCACCAGCCGTCGGACGACAAGAAGCCCGGCCTGGCCCTGGGACCGTTCGGCCAGTATCTCAACCGCCACGAGACCTGGGCCGAGCAGTCGGGCCCGTTCCTCAGCTACATCGCGCGCAGCTCCTACCTGCTGCAGCAGGGCCGCTTCGTGGCCGACGTCGCCTATTTCTACGGCGAGGACCGGCCGCTGGTGAGCCTGTTCGCCGGCCAGTTCGACGAGGCCGCCGGCCGCCTGCGGATCGAGACCCCGGAAGGCTACGGCTACGACTTCATCAACGCCGAGGCGCTGCGCGAGGAGACCTCCGTGCAGGACGGGCGGCTGACCACGCGGGCCGGCATGTCCTACCGCGTGCTCTACATGCGCCCGGACGCCAGGGCGCTCACCCTGCCGACCATCCGCAAGCTGCAGGCGCTGGTCGAGGCCGGGGCGGTGCTGGCGGGCGACCCGCCGCACGGCGCCCTGGGCCTTGGCGCGAGCGACGCCGAGATCCGCGCCGTCGCCGACCAGATCTGGGGCCCGGCGCCGCCGGCCTCGGGCGAACGTGCGGTGGGCAAGGGCCGCGTCTATTGGGGCCGTCCGCTGGCTGAGGTCCTGGCCGCCGAGCGCGTGGCGCCGGACGTCTCCTTCGCGGGCGGACAGCCGGACAGCTACGTCATGCAGCTGCACCGCCGGACCGCGGACGCCGACATCTACTTCCTCACCAACCGCAAGGATCGCCCCGAGCGGCTGGAGGCGAGCTTCCGCGCCGCCGGCCGGACGGCGGAGCTCTGGCGGGCCGACAGCGGCCGGATCGAGGCGGCGAGCTACCGGACCGCCGGCGACCGCACGGTGGTGCCGCTCGAGCTGGGTCCGAACGAGGCGGTGTTCGTGGTGTTTCGGCGGGTGGCGACCTCCGCGGTCTTCACCGCGCCGGCGCTCAAGACCGTCGATCTCGGCGGGGTGAAGGGGCCCTGGCGCCTCAGCTTCCCGCCCGGCCTGGGGGCGCCGCCGGAGCTGGCGCTGCCGGCGCTGGCCTCCTGGAGCGAGAGCGCCGATCCGGGGGTGAAGTACTTCTCCGGCACGGCGACCTACGCCACCACCTTCGAGGTCGGGCCACGCGCGCTGCGGCCGGGCGCCCGGCTCATGCTGGACCTGGGCTCGGTCAAGGAGATCGCCGAGGTGCTGGTGAACGGCAAGCCGGCCGGCATCGCCTGGAAGGCGCCCTATGTGGTCGACATCACCGGCGCGGCCAAGCCGGGCCGCAACAGCCTGGCGGTCAAGGTCACCAACCTATGGGCCAATCGCCTGATCGGCGACGCCCAGCCCGGCGTGACGCACAAGTTCACCTGGACCGCCCTCGACGCCCTGCCGCCCAGCGACATCCTGGTGCAGCTGACCGGCTGGCGCGTGAACTCGAAGCTCCCGCCGTCGGGCCTGCTCGGGCCGGTCAGCCTGGAGTCGATCGGGCCGTAGCCGCAGCTTCCGCGGCGCGGGGCGCGAGGCGCAAGGTCATCGGCCCGGCCTGGGCGGCGAACACCCGGACCACGCCCGGGGCCGTCTCCCACCGGCAGCCGGCCGGCGCGGTCACCTCGACACCCCCCGGATAGGCCGCGGCAGGGGCGGCGATCTCGCTCGGCGCCGCGATGCGCGGGTCGGCCTCGATCACCGCCTCGAAGGCCCGGGTCGCCCGATCGAAGCCCTGGCGCACCAGTCGGCCCTGCGCGGCGCGCACATAGGGCCTGGCGAAGCCCTCCGCGGCCCGGCCGCCGTCGTGCGCGCCATCCTGCTGGTCGCGGGAGAAGATCGACAGGTCCTCCTGGTTCCAGCCGTCGCCGACCCGCGGATCGTTGCGGTTCGAGGCGGAATAGTTCCACCAGGTCGCCGAAAGGCCGAGCTCGTCCAGCGCGTCGGACATCAGGTGCAGGGCGAGCGTCTGCTTGCCGAACACCTCGGGGTCCCGGGCGCCGGCGGCCCAGGCGTCGTAAGACGCGCCGTCGTCCAGGTCGAACTGGATGCCGATCTCGCCGATCAGGGTCGGCCCGCCGAACGGCTCCGCCAGCGCCTTGCGGGCCCCCAGGCTCTTGACGTAGCTCAGCCGCACCTCCGCCTCGCCGCGCAGCGGCCGGCCGGTGAGGGCGTCGACATGATCCTCGACGTCGAAACGCTTGGTCGCCAGGTTGGCGAGGTCGTACCAATGCGGCGCGTTGACCGAAGCCGGCGGCATGGTCCGCGGATAGGGTCGGCCGACGAACGGCCCCGCAACCTCGATCTCCGCGAACAGCAGCCAGTCGGGTCGGTGCGCGCGCATCGTGCGGGCCACGGCCTCGAAGAACGGCGCGAACACGTCGCGCGGCACGTCCAGGCCGCCGCCGCCCGGCCCGCGCCGAAAGGCTTCCTCGTCCAGGGGCGAGGCCTGGCCGTCCTTGAAGGCGTAGATCCCGGCCGCTTCGAACGGACAGCCGGCGCCGTCGCGCCAGATCGCCACGCCGGCCGGGTTGAGCGTCCGCTCGGCGACCACCCGCGGCGCGCCCTCCTCGCGGCCGCCGAACACCGGCACCGTGGTCGCGGCGCCGCGCGCCAGGGCCAGGCCGTCCAGGGGGCTGATCGCCGGACCGATGGCCAGCGGCGAGGGATTGTCCACGCCGCGGTCGCTGAGCCCCTGTCCCAGCCAGCCGATGGACGGCTCGTTGAGGCTCTCGAAGCCGACCACATGGGCCAGGCCCGCCAGCCGCTGCGCGACCTGGTCCAGGCAGGCCAGATAGCGGCCCTGCAGGAAGTCCTGCACGTTGCGGCCGTCGATCTCGAACTGCGGCGTCAGCCAGCGGCCGCCGAAGAAGAGGCTCCACATCAGGCCGTTGGCCGGCAGCCGGTAGTTCGACGACCAGGACATCCGCGGATATCCCGCCTGATGCGGATTGGGGTCCGCGTAGTCGAAGGCGCGCTGCATCACCAGGGCCGCGTTGGCCGCGTGGAAGCGCGTGAAGTCCAGGCCCACCGCCTCGAACGTCCAGCCCGGCGCGCCGCTGCCGCCGCTCATCCGGCTCCAGGCGTCCTGGTGGAAGTCGACGAACACATAGAGGCCGTAGTCGCCGGCCAGCCGCGCGATCTCGGCGAAATAGTCCAGGTAGGCCTCGTCGTAGACGCCCGGCCCCGCATGTTCGATGGCCTCCCAGGTGGTCAGCAGGCGCACGCAATTGAAGCCCCAGGCCCGGAGCCGGGAGAAGTGCTCCTGCGCCTCGGCCAAGGGGAACGGCCGCCCGACGAAGCTGACCGCGCGGTGATCGGAGAAATCGCTGGGCCGGTGGGTTCCCCCGTCCGGCCAGGGCGTCTTGGAGTCGCCGCCCAGGTTCACGCCGCGCAGCAGGACGTCGCGGCCTTCGGCGTCGATGAACCGATCGCCGAGGACCCGAAGGGGAGAAAGCGGCATGGCAAAATCCTGCGGGATCGGGCGGGACCCCGTCCTCATCCCATAATACAAACAGTTTAGACCGCTTATAAGTTACGGCGGCAAGCCGTCGGGGCGGCCTCTCGATTCAGGCGGGCGGAACGCGCCCCTCGTAGAGGGCCCTCAGGAGGCGTTTGAGCAGCTCGATCGCCGCCTCGAGCTCCTTGCGGTCCTTGACCAGCATCAGGTCGATGGAGAGGCCGCGGACCGCGGCCACGAACAGCCGGCGCATGGCGTTCATCTCCGGCAGGTCGGGAAACCCGCCGTCCTTGAGGATCTGGTCGACCGTCGCCTGCGAGGTGGCCTCGATCTGGCGTTCCAGCGGGACCAGGCGCGACGCGAGGTCCGGGTCGGAGCGCGAGCCCATCATGATTTCCAGCACCGCCATGGCCGAGGGGCGGGTCAGCACGTCCCACATCAGGTCGGGGAACTGGAAGAACCGATCGCGGGGCGAGGCCATGGCGCCGCGGCGCCGGTATTCCTCGGTCTCGCGCCCATAGACTTCGCTGACCACCGCCAGCATCAGGTCCACCTTGGTGGGATACTGGTGCAGCATGGCGCCGCGGCTGACGCCGGCCTCCTCGGCGATCAGGCCGGTGGTCGTCGCGCCGTATCCCACCCGATGCAGGACGGCGATCGCCGCGTCGATCAGCTTGCGCTGCGTCTCGGCGCTGCGCTCCGCCTGGGTGCGCCGCTCGACGGACGTCTGCCGCGGCCGACGCGTCCGGCGCGGGCTGCTCGGAATGTTCAAGGCGTTATCGCTCACCGGGTCCGGTCCCCCTTCTGGCTCACGAGTGTCTAGCGTGGTCATCACGCGAAGTCAGGCGGCGTCGGGCCGGCGGCGATCCTTCGAAGAAGGACGCCGCCCGGAGCGCGCAAGGCGTCCGGGCGGCGAGCAGGGCAGTGGGAGGAAGGCGCGCCGCTGCAAGATCTCCGGTCAACCGTTTAGAACTTGGCGCGCAGGCCGAGCGAGGTCAGCCGCCCGACCGTCGAGCCGTTGGCGTACCCGACGTTGGTGTTGGCGTAGGGCGGGGTCTCGTCGAACACGTTGTCCACGTTCAGGGTGAGCATGAGGTTCGAGAGCGGACCGCGATTGGCCAGGTCGTAGGCCAGGAACAGGTCCACCGTCTTGAAGGCGTCGATCCGGCTCTGTCCGACCAGGCCCAGGATGGGATAGCCGCCGCGGTAGTTGTAGGCGGCCCGGGCGGTGAAGGCGTCGAGCTTGCCGCTCACGGAGGCCACGTAGAACAGCTTGCCGGTGCCGTTCTTCAGGGTGTCGGTGAACGGGCCGCTGACGCCGGACGCCAGCTGCTTGCTGAGCGTGTAGGTGCCGACCAGGCGGGCGTTGACCACGGCCGACCCGAACGGACGGGTGTAGGAGGCGTCAAAGTCGATCCCCTTCTGCCGCAGGGCCCCGAAGTTGTTGAGCCGGGCGTCCACCAGCAGGAAGGGTGAGCGGCCGACATAGAGGCTGTCGATGCTCGGCGCGCCGACGATCTGCAGGTTTCCGGCCGCGGCCTTGGCCTGCGCCAGGGTCGGATTGATGGTGAAGAACGGCGCGAAGTTGGGGTCGGTGAACAGCGTCGCCGAGGACACCAGGCCGATCAGATCGGTCATGTCCACCTTGTACCAGGTGGCGCTCAGCGCGAGCCCTTCGATGGCGTGCGGCTTCCAGTCGAAGCCCGCCTGCCAGGTCTTGGCGGTTTCGGGGCGCAGGTTCGGATTGCCGCCGGCCAGGATGATCGTCGGCCGGAACAGGTCGGTGATCGGGCTGGTGACCGGCCGGAACGGGCTGATCTGCAGGATCTGCACCTGCGAGGAGATGGCGGCGGACGAAATGGTCGGCAGGTCGGGCGCGTGGAACGCGGTCCCGTAGTTGCCGCGGATCAGCAGCTCCTCGAACGGCCGGTAGTTGACGCCGAACTTCGGATTGGTCGTCCCGCCGACGTCGTTGTAGTCGTCGTGCCGCACCGAGGCGGAGAAATCCAGGCTCCGCAGGCCGGGCCGGCCGTTGTCCGGTCCGACGATCGGGATCAGCACCTCGGCGAAGAGGGCGTTCACCGTGCGCGAGCCCGATGCGTTCGGGACCGGGCCGGTGGCGCTGGTCGGGCCGCTGCGAAGCTGCTGCTTGAGGTTCGAGTAGAGGGTCTCGGCGCCCACCGCGAGCCGGACGTCGCCGCCGGGAAGGGTGAAGAGGGCGCCGTCGGCGACCACCTGGAACTGGGCCATGCGCTGGCTGGCCAGGGCCAGGTTCTGGAAATCGTTGATGGTCGCCAGGACGGCGGGGTTGGTGGCCGAGAGGTCATAGGGGTTGAGCGCCGTGGCGGTCGTGGTCCCGCCGAGCGCCAGCGAGCCCGCCGAGGCGTTGACCAGGTCCTCGTGGATCTCGTTGAAGCTGCGTCCGACGTTGGCCTGCGCGCGGATCTGCCAACGATCGGTGACGTCGTATTTCAGGGTCGAGGTGGCGCCGTACGACTGGAACCGCTGGGGCGTGACATTGCTCGGGCCGAACACGCCGGCATAGGAGAAGGCGACCGTCTGGGCCCGCTCGGCGCCGATCGGCTGGAAGTAGGGGTTGGCCGTGGTGATGACGCCCGACTGCGACGACTGGGCGGTGCGGACCACGGTGTTGCGCTGCGACCAGTAGGCCGTGGTGCTGAACTCGAGCTTCGGCGTCAGCTGCTGCACGAACGACCCGAACACGCTGTGGCGGGTTTCCTCCGGATAGATATCGACCGCCTTCTGGTCGTCGCAGCGGTTGAGCGTTCCGGCCACCCGCCCTGGCAGGGCGTAGGTCGTGGTCCCGATGGTGATGTTGCCGGGGTTGCAGGCGGTGTTCCTCAGGTCGGAGCCGCCCTGGGCCGTGTGGTTGGACGTGGCGTAGCTCCGATCCGCGCCCAGCAGGTCGTCGTGCTTGGCGTAGGCGTAGGACAGCACGCCCGAGCCTCCGGACCACGCGCGGCCGATCGTCAGGTTGGCGTCGTAGGTGCTGTAGTTGTTGGCGAAGCCGTATTGGCCGGTCGCCTCGACGCCGTCGAAGTTGCGGCGCGTGATGAAGTTGATGACGCCGCCGATTGCATCGGAGCCATAGATGGACGACCCGCCGCCCGGGGTCACTTCCACACGCTCGAGGATACCCGGGGGGATGATCGTCGGATCGGGGAAGGTCTGCAGGATGCCCGCGCCGACAATCCGGTGGCCGTCCATCAGGATCAGGGTCGTGCTGTCGCCGGGGAGGCCCAGGTTGCGCAGGTT
>JAQGIX010000129.1 GCA_028290925.1 Phenylobacterium sp.
GGCTGGCGGCGGGCTCCTTCCATTTCATCACCGGACCCTCCGGCGCAGGGAAGACCAGCCTTCTGCGGCTGCTGTCGCTGGCCGCGCGGCCCACCGAAGGCCGCATCGAGATCTTCGGCCAGGACGCCGCCCGGGCCGGCGCCAAGGCGCGGCCGGCGCTGCGGCGGCGCATCGGGGTGGTGTTCCAGGACCTCTTGCTGCTCGATCACCTCTCGGTGTTCGACAACGCCGCCCTGCCCTTGCGCATCTCCGGACGCCGGCCGCCCAATTACCGCGCCGACGTGGCCGAGTTGCTCACCTGGGTCGGCCTGGGCGCTCGCATGGACTCACTTCCGCCGACCCTGGCGGGCGGCGAGCAGCAGCGGCTGGCCATCGCCCGCGCCGTGGTCAACCGCCCGGAGATCCTGTTGGCCGACGAGCCCACCGGCAATGTGGACCACGAGATGGCGCTCAGAATATTCAGGCTGTTCGTGGAGCTGAACCGGCTGGGCACGACCGTGCTCATCGCCACCCACGACCAGGACCTGGTGGCGCGCTCCAACCGGCCGGTGCTGCACCTCGACCACGGCCGCCTGTCGCTGAGGCCGGCGCCCGCGGCGGGGCCACGAGGCCCATGAGCGCCTTCGATCCGGCCCGCTGGCGGCCCGCGCCGCTGTTGCCCGACGACGGCGCACGCTCCGGCTCGCTGCTGTTCGTGGTGGCGACGCTGTGCTTCCTGGCCTGCCTGACGGCGCTCGCGGTGCTCGCCGCCGACCGCGCGGCGCGCGGCTGGATCGGCCAGCTCGGCGGGGAGGCGACGGTGATCGTGCGGCCCAAGCGCGGCGAGACGCCGGACGCCGCCGCCGCCCGCGCCGCGGAGGCCCTGGCCGGCGTTCCCGGCGTCGCCGAGGCCCGCGCCCTTGAGCCGCGGAAGGCCTATGACCTGATCCGCCCGTGGCTGGGCGACATCACCGACCTGGAGGATTTGCCCGTGCCCCGGCTCGTAGCGGTCACCCTGGATCGCCAGGCGCCGGCCGACGCGGCCCGCCTCGCCCAGGCGCTGAAAGCCCAGGACCTGGACGCCACGGTCGATGACCACAGCCTGTGGATCAAGGACGTCCGCCGCTCGGCCAGCCTGGCCCGCGCCCTGGGCGTCGGCGTCTTCCTGCTGATCGCAGGCGCAGCCGGGGCCGTGGTGGCCTTCGCCACCCAGGCCGGGCTCGCCGCGCGGCGCGACGTGGTGGAAGTGCTGCACCTCTCCGGGGCCGAGGACCGCTACATCGCCGGCCTCTTCCAGCTCCGGTTCGCGCGGATGGCGGTGCTGGGCGGGGTGATCGGCGCCGGGGTCGCGGCCCTGGTCGGCGCGGGCCTGAGGCTGGCCGGCGGAACGCTGGGGCTGACGCCCGCCCTGCCGGTGGCGTGGAGCGACCTCGCCGTCGTGCTGATCTGCCCGCTGGCCGCGGCGCTGGTGGCGGCGGTCGCCGCACGGCTCACCGCCTCGGCCCTGATCCGGGACATGGAATGAGGAGCGTCGCCGCCTTCCTGGTCGTGGTCCTGATCTGGACCGCGGGGCTGGCGGCCTTCGCCGGCCGCATCCAGCAGTCGACGCCCGCGCCCACGCCGCAGCGCGCCGACGGCATCGTGGTGCTGACCGGCGCCGCGTCGCGCGAGCGGATCGCCGCGGCGGTGGGCCTGCTCTCAACCAACTATGGCCGGCGCGTGCTGGTCTCCGGCGTCAACCGCGAGCTGACGCGGGAGGACGTGCGCAGCGTCTCCACCGCGGTGAAGCGGCTCTACGACTGCTGCGTGGACCTGGGCTTCAGCGCCCTCGACACGGTCGGCAATGCGCGCGAGACCGCCGACTGGGCCAAGGCCATGCGGTTCAACAGCCTGATCGTGGTCACCGCCGACTACCACATGCCGCGCGCCATGCTGGAGCTGCGCGCCCTCCTCGACCGCCAGGGGGTGAGCCTGCAGCCCTATCCGGTGGCCACCTCGGCGCTCAACGCCCGGCGCTGGTGGCGCTCGCCGCAGGCGACGCGGTTGCTGGTGGTGGAGTATTGCAAGTATCTGGCGATCCTGGGCCGCGAGCTCGTCCTCAGTCTCGGACCTCGGGACCGGGCGCACGCACCGGCGCCGCAGAAGGGCTAACCGTTGATCGCCGTCCGATCCTTCCTCTACGTGGCGCTGTTCTACAGCTGGACGGTGCTGGTGTGCCTGGTGTGCACGCCGCTGCTGTTCGGGCCGTCCCGCTGGTCGCTGGGCATGTTCCACATGTGGGGGTGGGGCGTCCTGGGGCTCTTGAGGGTCTGCGACATCCGGGTGGAGCTGCGCGGGCGCGAGCACATCCCCCACGGGCCGGCGATCGTCGCGCCCAAGCATCAGTGCATGCTGGACGTCTTCGCCCAGTTCACCTGGCTGCCGGGTTCGGTGTTCGTGATGAAGCGCGAGCTGGGCTGGATCCCCTGGTTCGGCTGGTACGCCGCCAAGGTCGGCTCCATCGACATCGACCGCAGCGCCGGCGCCTCGGCGCTGAAGAAGATGGTCCGCGAGGCCAAGGCCATGTTCGCCAGGGGTCGCCAGGTGGTGATCTTCCCGGAAGGCCATCGCGGCGAGCCGGGCGTCGCCGGCGACTACAAGCCCGGGATCGCCGCGCTCTACCGGGAGCTGGACGTGGCGGTCCATCCGGTGGCCACCAACTCCGGCGTCCACTGGCCGGCGCACGGCTTCCTGCGCAGGCCCGGCGTCATCGTCTACGAGTACCTCGAGCCCATCCCGCCAGGCCTGAAGCGGGCGGAGTTCATGCGCATCCTGGAAGAGCGGATCGAGACGGCGTCGAACAAGCTCCTGTCGCTCTAACCGGCGAGCTCGCGCGCCTCCGCCAGGCCCAGCAGGGTCTCCATGGAATGATCGCGCACGCCCATCTCTCGCAGGTGCTGCACCAGGTCGCGCAGGTAGTCGACGTTGCGGCCCGAGAGCCCAGTGGCGCCCGCGATCAGCTCGGCCTGGCGGGCCAGGCTTAGGGCTCCCGCCCACTGCGGATGGCGCACGTCGGAGAGGAACACCAGCGCCTCCTCCCGGCGGCCGTCGGCCAGGCGGACGTGGCGGCGAGCCTCCACATAGGTCTCGGTGGGCTGCTCGCGCTCCACCAGGTAGGCGTAAACGCCCGCCCAGTCGGCCTCGGAGATGCGGTACGCCATGCCGCGGGTCGCCCCGCCGGGCGCCAGGCCCAGCACCAGGCCGGGGCGGTCATAGGTGCCGCGATGGTGGACGGAATAGATGCAGAAGGCCCGCCGGCGGCCGTGTAGGGTGGCGCCCGCCCGTTCGGCGTACGGGAAGCCCGGCCGCCACATCAGCGAGCCGTAGCCGAAGACCCAACGCGCGTCCGACACGCCCGCCCCTTTGGAAAAACCACCCGGAAGCCATGTCTCTGCCCGATCCCGTTCCCGCCCGCAAACTGAGCCGGCTCGGCCTCTACGGCCCCTTCGTCCTGTTGCTGATCGCCGCGGCGGTCTGGTCGGGGGTCTGGGTGTGGGCGCGCGGCCAGGCGCAGGCGCGCATGGACGCCGCCGTCGCCGGCCTCGCCAAGGCTGGCTACCAGATCGACTGGAAGGCCCGCGAGATCGGCGGCTACCCGTTCCGCATGGACCTGACGCTCACCGACGTCACGATCCGGGAGCCCTCCGGCTGGGCGCTGGCGGCGCCGCGCCTCGAGGCGGAGGCCTATATGCACGCGCTCGGCCACTGGCTGGTCGCCGCGCCGCAGGGGATCACCTTCGTGCGGCCGCAGGCCGGGCCGGTGGCCGTCAGCGGCAAGCTGATCCGCGCCAGCCTGACCGACCTCGACAAGCGCCCGCCGAGCTTCGATTTCGAGGGCGTGGGCCTGACCTTCCAGCCGCAGCCGGGCGCCCAGCCCTTTTCGCTGTCGGCCGCCGACCGCGTGGAGTTCCACCTGCGCGCCGGGCCCGACGACCAGGGCGGGGTGTTCCTCAACGTGCAGAACGGCAAGGCGCGGCTGTCGGGCCTGTTCGCGCGGATCGCCGGCGACAAGCCGATCTCCATCGTCTGGAACGCCACCCTGTCGAAGATGAGCGCCTTCACCGGCGACAGCTGGCCGGGCGCCGTGCGCCACTGGACCGACGCGGGCGGACAGATGTCGGTGCGCCAGGCCGGGATCACCGCGGGCGATGCGCTGATCGGGGTGAACTCCGGGACCCTCGCCGTCGGCCAGGACGGGCGGTTGCGCGGGGTGCTGGACGTGACGCTGCGCCAGGCGCCGCGGGCGCTGGGCGCCATGGGCGACCAGGGCGTGCTGCCGCGCGACACAGCCCAGGCCGCCGCCGAGGTGGCCCAGGCCCGCCAGGGCGGCGACCAGACCGCCCACGCCACGCTGGACTTCCAGGCCGGCCGCACGACACTGGGTCCGGTCGCCATCGGGCCCGCGCCGAAGGTCTACGACGCGCGCTGAACGGCCTGTTCCTCCCCCCGCAGGTCGCCGGCAGAATTGTGTGGGACGCGGCGCGGCCTTAGGCCGGCTCCCTGACCGCGCGGCTTCGTGTATCCTGCCGCCGATGCCTGACGACGCCCCCCCGCGCCCCAAGACCCAGCCGCCCGTCGCGGTGCTGACCCGCCAGGACCCCAAGGACCAGGCGGCGCGCCTCTTGGAGCATGGCTGCGTCCTGCTGCTGCCGGACCTCGACTTCGACACCGCGGGCTTCGAGACCGCCATGTTCGCCGAGGTCTCCGACGAGGGCGCCAAGAACGTCAGCTACAATCCGGCCAGCCGCGAACTGAAGGGCACGACCGCGTCGGGCCCGGTGCGCGAGCAGCTGACCGAGATCGTCGCCCGCTATTGCGCCTGGGCCGAGGACCTGGTGGGCGAGCTGCTGCCGGGCTACGCCGCGACCCTGCAGCGCGGACGGACCAGCTGGCGGCCCCGCTCGGCCGACCACAATCTTTCCAGGCGGAAGGACGATAGACGCCTCCATATCGACGCCTTTCCCTCCAGCCCGGTCCAGGGGCGGCGGATCCTGCGGGTGTTCCGCAATGTGAACCCGCAGGGCGAGTCGCGCTTCTGGCGGGTGGGCGAGCCGTTCGCCGACCATGCCGGCCGCTTCCTGCCCACGACCCGGTCCATGGCCCCCGGCGCGGCGCTCGCCATGCAGGCGCTCGGCCTGACCAAGGGCCGGCGCAGCGCCTACGACAACCTGATGCTGCAGCTGCACGACCAGTCGAAGGAGGACGACGCCTACCAGGCGAGCGCGCCGCACTGGGACGTCAGCTTTCCCGCCGGGGCGACCTGGCTGGTGTTCACCGACGGCGTGGTGCATGCGGCGCTCGGCGGCCGCTACGCGTTCGAACAGACCTTCTACCTGCCGCTGGAGGCGATGGTCGATCCTGCCGTCTCGCCGCTGAAGATTCTCGAAGCGCTGACCGGAAGGCCTCTCGTCTAGCGGCGCTTGGCCATGACCGCACGGACCGCCGCGCCGGCCTCGACGGTGGCGTCCAGCATGGGACGCGGCGCGGCCGGGGCGGCTTCGGCGTCGAACAGCCGGGCGTAGCGGCCGTCCAGCAGGCTCTGGATGAAGCCGGCGTGGCGCCTGCGAACATGCGGCAGGAAAATCTCCACCGGATGGGCGGTGGCGAGCGCTTCGGAGATCATGGAAACGCTGTCGCCGGTCACCACCAGCCGGTCGGCGGCGGCTAGCAGGCCGACATAGGGGTTGTCGCCGGTCCGGTCCCAGACCCACAGGCCGGGGTCGCGGCTCGCCGCCTGCGTGAAAAGCGCCAGGACCTCGTCGGGGGTCCGCCGCGAGGAGACCACCGCGGCGCCGCCGCCGGTGCGTGCGCGCACGGCGGCCAGGCGTTGCAGGAGCAGCTTCGCCTCCGCCGCGCCGAACGGGCTGCCGTTGGTGGGGCCGCCCAGCAGCACGCCGATCAGCGGCCGCGCCAAGTGGGCGAACCTCGGCGTCCAGGCCGCGCGGGCCGCCGCCAGCCGCTCCGGGGTCATGTCGTGCAGGGCGGTGAGGACCTTCAGGACCTTGGGGCCGGAGACGCGGTCGTGGGCCATGGCCACCACCAGGTCGAAATCGCGCAACGGAGCCAGCGGGTCCTGCACGTGCACCAGCGCCGGCCGGCCGCCGGCCGCGGCCTTCACCGCCAGGCCGACGAGCCCCGCGCGGCGGCCGCAGGTGACGATCAGGTCCGGCCAGGGCGGCTCGAGCCGGTCGCCCTCAGCGGGATCGACGCCGTTCAGCAGGCCCGGCCACCCGGCCTGGAACCAGCTCCACGGCCAGCGGACGCCGACGATCTTCTCCACCACCTCCTCGGCCGCGGCCTGGGCCAGGCCGCGGGCCTGGGTGCGCATGCCCGCCTCGCCGGTGGTGATGGCCCAGGCGGTCACGGTCTTGCTCTTGTCGGTCGAGGTGATGGCGGAGGCCCCGGTCGGCGCCGTCGTCACAGGGACACGTGGTAGCTGGGGGCGGGCTCGAACCGCCGACCTGTGGGTTATGAATCCACCGCTCTAACCAGCTGAGCTACCCAGCCACGGGTCCCGCGCGATGCGCGAGGCGCGGGTTATAGGGTTTCGCCCCTTCCCCTTCAAGCCGCTTGGGCTGAGCCGTCGTAACGGCTAGTTTCCTGGCGCGCATGACCATCCTCCACCTCTTGGGCACGGCCGGCGAAGGCGGGGCGGAGACCTACTTCGTCGACCTCGTGACGGCCTTGGCGCGCGCCGGCGTCGACCAGGCCGCGGCGGTTCGTCGCCATCCGAGGCGCGAGGCGGCGCTGGCGGCGGCCGGCGTGCCGGTGGAGGCGTTCGGTTTCTCGGGTCCGCTCGACCTCCTCACCCGGCCGCAGATCGCGGCGTTCGCGCGGCGGCAGGACGCCGGGCTGGCGCTCGCCTGGATGAGCCGGGCGGCGCGGCACACGCCGAAGGGGCCCTGGGCGCGGATCGGCCGGCTCGGCGGCTACTACAACCTCAAAAACTACAAGGGCTTCGACCTGCTGGTGGCCAACACGGAGGACATCGCGGAGTGGATCGTGGGCCAGGGCTGGCCGGCCGGACGGGTGCGCTGCATCCCGAATTTCGCCGCCGCCCCGGCCGCGGCGCCGGCGCTCGACCGGGCCAGCCTGGAGACGCCCGCCGACGCCCCGCTGCTGCTCGGCATGGGCCGGCTGCACGAGGCCAAGGCCCACGACGTCAGCCTGACCGCGCTGAAGGCCCTGCCCGACGCCTACCTGTGGGTCGCCGGCGTGGGGCCACAGGAGGCCAAGCTGAAGGCCATGGCGCAGGCCCTGGGCGTCGCCGAGCGGGTGCGGTTCCTGGGCTGGCGGACCGATC
>JAQGIX010000135.1 GCA_028290925.1 Phenylobacterium sp.
TCGACCGACTTCACCAGGTAGTTGTGCTTGGTGCAGGGCCGGGTGATGCCGATGGTGTCGCATTCCTGGAAGGCGTCGGTGCCGATCAGGTGGGTGGCGACCTGGCCGGTGATGACAATCAGCGGGATGGAATCCATCAGGGCGTCGACGATGCCGGTGACCGCATTGGTGGCGCCCGGGCCCGAGGTGACCAGCACCACGCCCGGCTTGCCGGTGGAGCGCGCGTAGCCCTCGGCGGCATGGGTCGCGCCCTGCTCGTGGCGCACCAGGATGTGGCGCAGCCGGGGTTCGTTGAACAGGGCGTCATAGATCGGCAGCACCGCGCCGCCCGGATAGCCGAACAGCACGTCGACGCCCTGGTCGAGGAGGGCGCGCACGACGATCTCCGCGCCGGAGATCACGTCCTGCTGGGCTTCGATGGTCTGGTGGGCGGTCATGGCGGCGGACCTTGGAGGGAAGGGCAATAAAAAAGGCCCGCGAGGGGGCCTGGGTGCAAGCGACCGATCGATCTGACGGGGCGTCAGACCGGTTGCGGTCGCCTTACGAGTACAAGAATTCCGCGCAACGGATTTCCTCAAAAAGAAGGTTCAGGCGTTTCGCATGCCGCTAACCGGGCGTCAAGCTCGGCTCGAGGGCAAGAAACTGCCTCCACTGGGCTTCCGGCGCTTCCGCGGTCAGCCGCGGCCAGCCGGCCATCTGGCCGCGCAACCAGGTGAGCTGGCGCTTGGCGTAGCGGCGGGTCTCGCGCTGCGCGGCGGTGAGCGCTTCGTCCAGGCGGGTCTCGCCGCGCACATAGGCGGCGAATTCGCGCACGCCCACCGCCTTCATCGCCGGCAGGTCGGGATCGAGGTTGCGGCTGATCAGGGCGGCCACCTCCTCGACGGCGCCGGCCGCGACCATGGCCTCCAGCCGCGCGTCGATGCGCGCGTAAAGGCGCTCGCGCGGCGGCTCAAGCGCCACAGCCCGCCAGGTGTGGCTGGCCAACACCGGCTCGCCGGTCTGCTGCCAGTCGGAGAGCGGCGTGCCGGTGGCGGCGTAGACCTCCCAGGCCCGGACCAGCCGCTGGCGGTCACCCTGCGAGATCCGCGCCGCCGCCGCCGGGTCGTAGGCGCCCAGCCGTCCGCGGAAGGCGCTCTCGCCCATCAGGTCGAAGTCGGCCTCGGCCGCGCGACGGGCCGCGGCCGGCACCGGCGGCACCTGCGCCAGGCCCTGGGTCAGGGCGCGGAAGTAGAGGCCCGTGCCGCCCACCAGGATCACCGGCCTGTGCGCCTCGGTGAGTCGCGCCAGCAGCTCGCCGGCGGCCCGCAGCCACTTGCCCACCGACCAGCCGTCGACGGCGTCGACCGTGCCGAACAGGTGATGCGGCGCGCGGGCCTCGTCCTGCGCGCTAGGCCGCGCGGTCAGCACGGCCAGGTCGCGGTAGAGCTGCATGGAGTCGGCGTTGATGATCTCGGCGTCGGCGGCCTCGGCCAGTCGCAGCGCCAAGCCGGACTTGCCGCTTGCGGTGGGCCCGGCGATCAGCCAGATGCGGGGCTCCATGCAGCTTGCTCTCACCCTGGTCAGCGCTGAGCCGGGCGCCGCGGCCGACGCCCTGACCCTCGTCGGCCAAGCGCTCGCAGGCGTCCGCGCCCGCGTCAAGGAGCCCCGGCCTCTGGGGCCGGGCGCACTCGACGTGGCAGTGGAGGCCGACGACGAGCCGGCGGTCCGCCAGGCGGCGGAGGCGGCGCTCGCCGGCCGGCCGGTCGATGTCTGCGTCCAGCCGTGGAACGGGCGCAGGAAGCGGCTGCTGGTCGCCGACATGGATTCCACGATCATCAATGTGGAATGCCTGGACGAGCTGGCCGACTTCGCGGGGCTCAAGGCCCAAATCTCGGCCATCACCGAGCGAGCCATGCGCGGCGAGCTGGACTTCGAGCCGGCGCTGCGCGAGCGCGTCGCCCTGCTGCGCGGCCTGTCGGTCGGCGCCCTGCAGCGGACCTATGACGAGCGGGTCAGGCTCAATCCCGGCGCGCGCATGCTGGTGCGCACCATGGCGGCGGGCGGCGCGCGCTGCGTGCTGGTCTCCGGCGGCTTCACGTTTTTCACCAGCCGGGTGGCTGAGCAGGCCGGCTTCCACGCCGAGCGGGCCAACACCCTGATCGAGGCGGACGGCGCGCTCGCCGGCCGGGTGGGCGAGCCGATCCTGGGACGCGAGGCGAAGCTGGCCGCCTTGCTGGAGGAGGCCGCAGCGCTGCAGGCGCCGCTTTCCGAAACCCTGGCGGTGGGCGACGGCGCCAACGACCTGGGGATGATCGAGGCGGCGGGGCTTGGGGTCGCCTACCGCGCCAAGCCGATCGTGGCGGCCCAGGCCGACGCCAAGGTGGACCACGCCGACCTCACCGCGCTGCTCTATTTCCAGGGCTACCGCCAAGCCGAGTTCGTAACCGACTGAAGCGGCCTTTGATTGGGCTGCGCCGCCCGACTCGGCTACAGCGGCCCATGGCCCTCCCAAGACTTGTCAAAGCCGTCGTCTTCGACATGGACGGCCTGCTGGTGGACTCCGAAAGCCTCTACCGCGACGCGCTGATCGCCACGGCCGGCGACATGGGCGTGGCGCTGCCCCTCGACGTCGTGAAGCGGATGATCGGCCACACCTGGCCAGGCAGCGCGCGCGTGCTGGCCGACCACTTCGGCGCGGCCTTCGACACCGACCGGCTGCGCACCCGATCGGTGGAGCGGTTCTACGAACTGGCCGAAGCCGGCGTGGCGCTGAAGTCCGGCGTCCGGGAAATCCTGGATTACCTGGACCAGGCCGGCTTGCCCCGCGGCGTCGTCACCTCCTCGCGCCGCAAGGAGGTGGAACACCATCTGGGCGACCACGGACTGTTGGAACGCTTCCACTTCATTCTGGCGCAAGGCGAATATCCGCGCCCGAAGCCGGATCCCGCGCCCTACCAGGCGGCGGCCGAGCGGCTGGGGCTCGACCCGGGCGACTGTCTCGCCCTGGAGGATTCCCACAACGGCGTCCGCGCCGCGGCGGCCGCCGGCATGATGACCATCATGGTGCCGGACCTGCTCGACCCCACCGACGAGATGCACGCGCTGTGCATCCGCATCGCCGCCGACCTGCACGAGGTCCGCGCCTTGCTCGAGGCGCAGGGCGCGTCCTAGCCGTCCGGCTCAGTGGCTGCCGGGACCGCGCTGGAAGAACTTGAAGAAGTCGCTGTCCGGCGAGAGCACCAGGGTGGTGTCGCCCTGGGCCAGGGCCTGATCGTAGGCCTGCATGGAGCGGTAGAAGGCCGCGAAGCCGGGATCGCGGCCATAGGCCTGGGCGAAGATCCGCGTGCGCTGGGCGTCGCCCTGGCCGCGGGTCGACCCGGCCTCCTCGCGGGCGGTGGCGAGCGTGATCGCGACCTCCTTGTCGGCGCTGGCGATGATCTCGCGCTTCTGCTGCTCGCCGACCGCGCGGATCTGCGCGGCCTGCTGCTGGCGGGAGGTCTGCATGCGGCGGAACACGGCGGCCTGGTTGGCGGCCGGCAGGTCGGCGCGCTTGATGCGCACGTCGATGACCTGGATGCCCAGCCGCGATTCCGCCGAGCGACGGATGACGTCGAGGCGGGCCTGGCGCATCAGCTCGTCGCGTCGGCTGGAGATGATGTCGTTGGAGTTCACCGAGCCCAGCACCTGGCGCAGCGAGGAGTTCAGCAGCCGCTCGATGCGGTCGGCGGCGATCCGGTCGTCGCG
>JAQGIX010000144.1 GCA_028290925.1 Phenylobacterium sp.
TGCTGGCGGCCATCGACGCACTGGACCCAACACGCCCGGTCCTGGTCGAGGCCGAGTCGAGCAAGATCGGCCAGCGGATGATTCCACCGGCGCTGTGGAAGCGCATGGAGGCCGCGCCCCGCATCACGCTCTCCGCGCCGGCCGAGGCCCGCGCCCGCTACTCCGTCGCCGCCTACCGCGAGATCACTGAGGACCCCGCCGCCCTCGACGACGTCCTGGCCCGAGTGCCCGACCGGCCGGGCCGCAAGCGGCTGGTGGAATGGCGGGCGCTGGCGGCGGCCGGCGCGTTCGAAGCCCTGGCCGCCGCCCTGATCGAGCTGCACTACGACCCCGCCTATCACCGCTCCGGCCGCAAGCAGGGCCGCCTGCCGCTCGCCGGGATCGAGATGGCCGGCGTGGGCCCGGGCGACCTCGCCGCCGCCGCCGATCGCATCGCGCCGCTGCTGGTTGACGTCGCGGAGCGCTTGCCCGCGGAGCCGGTCCGCGCATAACTCTCGCCCAAGGCCGCGCTAGCAGGCTGGGGAGGATTTCCATGCGCATCATCAAGCTCGGATTGGCCATGGCCTTGGCCGTGGGCCTGGTCGCCTGCCAGAAGGCCGGCGGCGGCGCCAATGTGGACGGTGCGCGGATCGCGGCGGCCGACACCAACGGCGAATGGGTCTCCTACGGCAAGGGCTACTCCGAGCAGCGCTTCTCGCCGCTGGACAAGGTCTCCACCCAGAACGTCGGCCAGCTCGGCCTCGCCTGGTACGCCCAGTTCGACACCGACCGCGGCCAGGAGGCGACGCCGCTGATGGTCGACGGCGTGCTCTACACCACCACCGCCTGGTCCAAGGTCTTCGCCTTCGACGCGGCCACCGGCAAGCCCATCTGGTCCTACGATCCGAAGGTCGACGGCAAGAAGGGCTTCGACGCCTGCTGCGACGTGGTCAACCGCGGCGTCGCCGTCTGGAAGGGCCGCGTCTACGTGGGCGCTTTGGACGGCCGGCTGATCGCGCTCGACGCCAAGACCGGGCAGGTCGTCTGGTCGGTGCAGACCACCGATCCGGGCAAGCCCTTCACCATCACCCAGGCGCCGCGCGTGGTGAAGGACAAGGTGCTGATCGGCAACTCCGGCGCCGAGTACGGCGTGCGCGGCTACGTCACCGCCTACGACGCCGCCACCGGCAAGCAGGTCTGGCGCTTCTACACGATCCCCAATCCCACCGGCGCGGCCGACGGCGCGGCCTCCGACAAGGTGCTGAAGGAGAAGGCCGCGGCCACCTGGCCCGAGGGCGCCTGGAAGCTGGCCGGCGGCGGCGGCACGGTCTGGGACGCCATGGTCTACGACCCGGCCCTCGACATGATCTATTTCGGCGTCGACAACGGCACGCCCTGGAACCAGCAGGACCGCTCCGGCGGCAAGGGCGACAACCTCTTCGTCTCCTCGATCGTCGCCGTGAAGGCCGATACCGGCGAGTACGTCTGGCACTACCAGGTGAACCCCGGCGAGAGCTGGGACTATTCGGCCGTGCAGCCGATGATCCTCGCCGACCTGACCATCGGCGGCCAGCCGAAGAAGGTGCTGATGCAGGCGCCGAAGAACGGCTTCTTCTATGTGCTCGACCGCACCAACGGGAAGCTGCTCTCGGCCAAGGCCTTCGTGCCGATCACCTGGGCCTCCGGCATCGACATGGCCACCGGGCGGCCCATCGAGAACCCCTCGGCGCGCTACAAGTCCAACGTCGACCTGCAGATGCCGGCGCCGCTGGGCGCCCACAACTGGCACCCGATGGCCTTCAGTCCGAAGACCGGGCTGGTCTACATCCCGGCGCAATCCATGCCGTTCGCCTATCAGGCCGATCCGAACTACGTCTACAAGCCGGGCGGCTGGAACCTCGGCGTCAACATGCTGGCCAACGCCGGGCCGACCACGCCCGAGCAGGCCAAGCAGCTGGCCACCATGATCAAGGGCTCGCTGATCGCCTGGGACCCGGTGAGCCAGAAGGCCGTCTGGACGGTGCAGCGGCCGTACTTCTGGAACGCCGGCGTGCTGGCGACGGGCGGCGGCCTGGTGTTCCAGGGCGCGGCCGAGGGACAGGTCTATGCCTATGACGCCGCCAACGGGAAGCAGCTCTGGGCCTACCCCACCGGCAACGGCGTCATCGCCGCGCCGATGACCTATGAGCTGAACGGCGAGCAGTATGTGGCGCTGATGGTGGGCTCCGGCGGCGGCGGCCAGGTCTCCGCGCCCTCGCTGCTGCCGACCCGGCCCAGGCTGCCCGGCCGGCTGCTGGTCTTCAAGCTGGGCGGCACGGTCAAGGCGCCGCCGTTCAAGATCTCCGAGCTGCCGCCGCTCGACCTTACGAAGGTCACCACCACCGGCGACAAGGCGCGCGGCTATGTGGTGTTCAACAACAACTGCCAGGTCTGCCACGGCGCCAACGCCACCGGCTCCTGGCTGCCGGACCTCAAGCGCTCGCCGATGATCGCCACGGCCGCCGATTTCAACTCGGTGGTGATCCAGGGAGTCCGCGCCCACAACGGCATGGTCAGCTTCTCGAAGTTCCTGAAGCCGCAGGACGTGGAAGACATCCGCGCCTTCCTGATCAGCCAGGGCAGGGGCGAGCCGCTGCCGGTCCCCGCCGCGCAGGCCGCGACCGCGGTGGGGGCGAGGTAGGATCTGCCCGCCCCGCGCAAGCGGGGAGGGGGGACCGTACGCCGACGCCCGCGCAGGCGGGCGGAAGAGCGGACGGTGGGAGGGGCAAGCCGGCGCACTGCCTGTGGCTCGCCCCCTCCACCACTCGCTCTGCGGCGAGCGGTCCCCCTCCCCCGCTGCGCAGGGGAGGCAAGTTAGGGCAGCGCGGCCGCGAACTGCTGCGCGATCCAGTCGGCCTGGTCGGGCGTCAGGATCAGCGGCGGGGCGATGCGGATGGTGTGCTCGTGGGTTTCCTTGGCCAGCAGGCCGCGGGCCTGCAGCGCCTCGCAGACCCGGCGCGCGCCGCCGGCGTCGGCGTGCAGCTCGACCGCGATCATCAGGCCGCGCCCGCGGATCTCCTTGACGGAGGAGGTCGCGGTGGCTTCCAGGCTGGCCTTCAGCCGCGCGCCGATCACCGCGGCGTTCTCCACCAGGCCCTCGTCGACGATCACCTTCAGGGCGGCGCGCGCCACGGCGCAGGCCAGCGGGTTGCCGCCGAAGGTCGAGCCGTGCTCGCCGGGATGCAGCACGCTCATCACCTCGGAGTTCGAGAGCACGGCGGACACGGGATAGAAGCCGCCCGACAGCGCCTTGCCGATCAGCGTCAGGTCCGCCTCGACGCCCTCATGGTCCTCGGCCAGCAGCTTGCCGGTGCGCCCCAGGCCCGTCTGGATCTCATCGAGGATCAGGATCACCTCGTGCTGCGTGCAGAGCTCGCGGGCCCGCTTGAGGTAGCCGGCCGGCGGGATGATCACCCCGGCCTCGCCCTGGATCGGCTCGACCAGGAAGGCCACGGTGTTGGGCGTGATCGCCGCTTCCAGGGCGTCCGCGTCGCCGAACGGCACGACCTTGAAGCCCGGCGCGAAGGGGCCGAAGCCGCCGCGCGACTGGGGATCGGTGGAGAAGCCGACGATGGCC
>JAQGIX010000158.1 GCA_028290925.1 Phenylobacterium sp.
GGGCGGAGCGCTGCAGGGTGCGCGTGCGGCGCACCTCGGTAAGCTCGAGCTTCAGCTTGCCGATCTTGTCGGCCAGAAGCCGCCGGTCGGTCTCGATCTGGGTTTCGCCGGGGCCGCCCATCACGCCGAAGCCGCCGCGCTGGCGCTCCAGGTGGGTCCAGGTGCGCACCAGCCGCGAGCGCTCGTAGGTGAGCCGTGCGAGTTCCACCTGCAGGCGGCCCTCGCGGGTTCGCGCCCGGCGGGCGAAGATCTCCAGGATCAGGCCGGTGCGGTCGATGACCTTGCAGTTCCAGGCCTTCTCCAGGTTGCGCTGCTGCACCGGCGTCAGGGCGTCGTCCACCACGGCCACGTCGGCTTCGGCGAGGCGCACCAGGTCGCCGATCTCCTCGACCTTGCCCTTGCCGAACAGGGTGGCCGGCGTGAGCCGGCGCAGCGGCGCGATGATCGTCTCGCGCACTTCCAGGTCCAGCGCCTGGGCCAGGCCCACGGCCTCCTCCAGGCGCGCCTCCGCGTCCCGGGAAGAGCCGCGCCCTTCCCGGTCCGGATGGATCACCAGGGCGCCCTGGACGGGCGCCGCTCGGTCGATGGATTTCGAACTCAATCGGTCTCGTCTTCAGCCGGCTCGTACAGCTGCACGGGCTGGGCCGGCATGATGGTGGAGATGGCGTGCTTGTAGACGAGCTGGGATTGCCCGTCCCTGCGAAGCAGAACGCAGAAGTTGTCGAACCAGCTCACGACACCCTGCAACTTTACGCCGTTGACCAGGAAGATGGTCAGCGGGGTCTTCGACTTGCGTACGCTGTTGAGAAAGGTGTCCTGAAGGTTCTGTTTTTTTTCGCTCATCGGCTTGATCGCCTCTTATTGATTTTCAAACGGACGGCCAAGGCGCCGCCCACACACGCAGTTCACGCTAGACCGGGATTTGTGACGCGCGCAATGCAGCGCGCCCTTTCAGATGGCCGTAGCCTTCGCCCGCTCGATATAGAGGCGACGCAGCTTGGTCGCCAGCGGGCCGGGCTTGCCCTCCCCCACCGGCTTGCCGTCGACGCTCACGACCGGCAGCACCAGGGTCCCGGCGCCGGTGATGAAGGCCTCGCGCGCCTGGCGGGCCTCGTCCGGGGTGAAGGGCCGCTCATCCACCTGCAGGCCCTCGTTGGCGATCAGGTCCATCAACGTGCGCCGCGTGATGCCGCGCAGGATGTTGGCGTTGGTGTCGCGGGTGCGAAGCCGCCCCTCGCGGTCGACGATCCAGGCGTTGGACGAGGCGCCCTCGGTGACGAAGCCCAGATCGTCCACGAACCAGGCCTCCGCGGCGCCGGCCTCGCGGGCCTTCTGCTTGGCGAGGGCATTGGGCAGCAGGCCCACGGTCTTGATGTCGCAGCGGCCCCAGCGGGTCTCCGGCGTCGTCACCACGCCGACGCCCTTGGCGGCGCGGGCCTCGGAGGCGGTCCGGTCCACCTGGCTGACCGTGATCACCATGGACTGGCGAACGGGCTCCTTGGGGAAGGCGTGGTCGCGGGGCGCGACGCCGCGACTGACCTGCAGATAGACCATGCCGTCGCGCACCCGGTTGCGGCGTACGGCCTCCTTCAGCACAAGGGTCAGCGCCCGCTGGCTCATCGGCAGGGGCATGGAGAGCTCGCCCAGGCTGCGCTCCAGGCGCGCGAAGTGGCCGGCCGCGTCGGCGAGCTTGCCGTCGAACAGCGCCCAGACCTCATAGATCGCGTCGCCGAACTGGTAGCCGCGGTCCTCGATGTGGACCGACGCCTCGCCGTGCGGGACGAAGCGGCCGTTGACGTAGGCGATCCGACCCATCAGCCGACCTCTTCCTCGACCTGGCGCGCCCCCGAGAGGCCCAGCGACTTCAGCTTGCGGTGCAGGGCCGAGCGCTCCATGCCGATGAAGGCCGCGGTGCGCGAGATGTTGCCGGAGAAGCGCAGCATCTGGGCGTTGAGGTATTCGCGCTCGAACACCTCGCGGGCCTCGCGCAGCGGGAGCGAGATGATCCGCTCCGCCCCCAGGCTGGTGGTCTGCTCGTTGACCGTCGCCTCGGCCGGCAACTGGTCGGCGGTGATCGCGTCAAGCCCGACGCCCGGCGCGAGGATCAGGATCCGCTCCACGTTGTTGCGCAGCTGGCGCAGGTTGCCCGGCCAGGCCCGCACCTGCAGGGCCGCCATGGCGTCGTCGGCCAGCACCCGCCGCGGCAGACCCGAGGCCTCGCAGATCCGATCGATGAAGTAGTCGACCAGCTCCGGGATGTCCTCGCGGCGCTCGGAGAGCCCCGGCACGTTGATCGGCACCACGTTCAGGCGGTGAAACAGGTCCTCGCGGAACCGGCCGGCGGCGATCTCTTCGCGGAGATCGCGCGAGGTCGAGGAGATGACCCGCACGTCCACCTGCACGTCGGAGGAGCCGCCGACCCTGCGGAACCGCTGCTCCACCAGCACCCGCAGAATCCGGCTCTGGGTCTCCCGAGGCATGTCGGCGACCTTGTCGAGGTAGAGCGTGCCGCCGTGGGCGCGCTCGAACACCCCGATCTTGGCCGGGCGGCCGCTCTCGCCCTCCTCGCCGAACAGCTCGACGTCGATCCGCTCCGGCGTCATGCCGGCGGCGCTGAGCACCACGAACTCGCTGCGCGTCCGGTGGCCGGCCGCGTGGATCAGCCGCGCCACGGTCTCCTTGCCGGAGCCCGCGGGCCCGGAGATCAGCACCCGGCTATTGGCGCTGGCCAGCTTGGCCACCATGTTGCGCAGCTGCTGGGCGGCCATCGACTTGCCGATCAGGACTTCCGGCGTCAGGGCCTGGGTGCGCAGGCGGCGGTTCTCGCGACGCAGGCTGGTGGCCTCCAGGGCCCGCTCGACCACCAGCAGCAGCCGGTCCGACTTGAAGGGCTTCTCGAGGAACTCATAGGCGCCGCGCTTGATGGCGCTGACCGCGGTCTCGATGTTGCCGTGGCCGGAGATCATGATCACCGGCAGGTCGCCGTCGAGGGTCTTGACCAGGTCGAGCAGCTCCAGCCCGTCCATCCCGCCCCCGGACATCCAGATGTCGAGGATCAGCAGGGCGGGCTTGCGCGCCTTGACGGCGGCCAGCGCCGACTCCGAGTCGTTGGCGGTGCGCACCGCATAGCCTTCATCGGTGAGGATGCCGGCCACCAGATCGCGGATGTCCGCCTCGTCATCGACCACCAGAACGTCAGACGCCATCGCTCACCTTCAAGCCGACACGGGTTCAGGCGCGGGCTCACGGCGCGCGCGGGTTGCGGGGGGAAGCCGAAGGATGGCCAGCGCGCCCTTGCCGCGGCGCGCATCGCCGAGCTCGAGCTCGCCGCCATGGTCCTCCAGGATGCGTTTGACGATGGCGAGGCCGAGGCCGGTGCCCTTCTCGCGCGTCGTCACATAGGGTTCGGTCAGCCGGTCGCGGTCCTTGGACGGCAGGCCCACGCCATTGTCCTCGACCTCGAAGACGACACCGTGCTCATCGGCCCTCAGGCGCGCGTGCACGCGGCCCCTCAGGCGCGGCTCGGCGGCCATGCGGGCGCCGACGGATTCGGCGGCGTTCTTCAGCACATTGCCCAGCGCCTGGGCGAGCATGCGCTCGTCGGCCAGCACCTGGACGTGCGGGACAGGGTCCTCCAGCTCGACCTCGATGTCCGGGCTCGCCACCCGCTGGGCGAACACCGCCGCGCGCAGCAGCTCGGCGGCGTCGTGGTCGGCCAGCTTCGGCGCCGGCATCCGCGCGAAGGCGGAGAATTCCTCGACCATCCGGCCGATGTCGCCCACCTGGCGCACGATGGTGTCGGTGCAGCGGTCGAAGACCTCGAGATCGGCCGGCGCCACGTCCTTGCGGAATTTCTTGCGCAACCGCTCGGCCGACAGCTGGATCGGGGTCAGCGGGTTCTTGATCTCGTGAGCGATGCGCCGGGCGACGTCGCGCCAGGCGGCGTTGCGCTGGGCGGCGACCAGCCGGGTGATGTCGTCGAAGGTGAGCACCAGGCCGCCCTCGCTGCGGCTGGCGTGAATCCGCAGGCGTCGCGCGTCGCGGCCGCGGACCACGTCGATCTCCGCCTCGCCCTGCCCCGTGCGGCCGGCCGTCTCGACGACCTCGGCGAACTCCGGGGCCACGTCGGCGAGCTTGCGGCCGCGGCCATGGTCGCCGGGCAGCGCCAGCAGCCGCACCGCCTGGCGGTTGGCGGCCGAGATGCGCCCTCGCCCGTCCAGGCCCACCACCCCGGCGCTGACCCCGGCCAGCACGGTCTCGATGAACTGGCGCCGTTCTTCGGCCTCGAGGCTGGCGCGCCGCAGGGCTTCCTGTTGCGCCTGAAGATCATGCGTCATGCTATTGAAAGCGCGTGATAATACGGCGATTTCCTCAGGATCCCCGTCGGCGTCCACCCGGGCGCTGAGATCGCCGCTCGCCACGCGGCCCGCGGCCTGCACGAGGCGGGCTACGGGGGCGGAAATGGCGCTGGCCGACCACAGGCCGAGCCACACGGCGCCCACCAGCACCAGCAGCGCCGTCTCGGCGTAGGAGAGCGCGAAGATGGTTTGGATGCGCTGCCGGTTCTGCTGGGCCTCGCGGTAGGAGACCAGCGAGCCCTCGGCGTCGCGCAGGTGATTGATGATGCCCTTCTCCAGGGGCCGGACCACATAGAGATAGGCGTCGGAATAGCCATGCAGCCGATACACCGCGCGCATCATGTCGGTGGAATCGAAGGCGGGCACCGAGATGTCGCCCTCGTCGGCGGCGCGGAAGCTGGCCTCGGGCGGCAGGATGTAAGGCGGCGCGTCGGCCGTCTCGGCGCGGGCCAGCACCCGGCCCTCGCGGTCGATCAGATAGGCCGCCGGGAAGGCGTGATAGGAGGCCAGCAGGCCAAGATAGTGGTTGAACGTGATCGGGCTGGCCCTGAGCTGCGAGGCCTCGCGGTTGAGGTCGGCGCCCATCAGGGTCACGTGGTCGCCGATGTAGCGCTTCTGGTCCTCGACGTAGGAGCGCGCCACCGTGGCGGAGTTCTCCACCACCGTCTGGACGCGGGCGCTGAACCAGTTCTCGACGCCGCGGCTGACCAGCACGCCATAGAACAGGGCCACCACCACGGCCGGGGCGACGGCGGCCAGGGCGAACAGCGTCACGAAGCGCAGGTGCAGGCGCGCGCCGGGGTCGCTCTCGCGGGCCTGCAGCAGGGCCGCGAAGCGCAGGGCCACGACCGAGGTCAGGGCCAGGATCAGCACCAGGTTGAAGCTGAGGACGGTGAGGATCAGCGAGCTCGCCGGGCCGATCGGTCCGGTGGCCGGCGGCGACGCGGCCAGCAGGATGGCCAGGCCCGTGAGCCCCGCGGCCAGGCCGTAGCCGCCGCCCAGCACCAGGCGCGAGCGAAGCGCCCGGCGGAACCGGTCGGCCGCGATCCCGCCACCGGGAATGTACTGGGTGAGCGACGCCATAGGTGCAGGGAGCCTAAGGGACTGTGCTCCAAACTCAACAGCGATGTTGCGATATTACGTCAGCGGCGCCCGCGACTGATTTCCACGCCCAGGTCCTGGATCTTCTTGCGCAGAGTGTTGCGGTTGAGGCCGAGGATCTCGGCGGCGCGGACCTGATTGCCGCGGGTGGCGGCCAGCGTGAGCTGGATCAGCGGCCGTTCGACGTCCTCGAGCACCCGGTCGTAGAGGCCGACCGGCGGCAGGCCTTCCGGCTGGTCGGCGAAGTAGGACGACAGCTTGCGCTCAACGAGCTGCGAGAGCGTCGCGGGCTTGTCCTCGCCGTCGATCACCGGCTGCTGGTCGGCGAGCTCGCGCTCGACGATGCGGGCGCTGATCAGGTCCTCGGCGTAGAGGGCGCAGATCCGCCGCACCAGGTTCTCCAGCTCGCGGACATTGCCCGGCCAGGCGTGCAGCTTCAGCCGCTCCAGGGCCCCGGTGTCGATGGTCTTGGCCGGCAGACCCTCGCGGTTGGCGCGCAGCAGGAAGGCGCGCGCCAGGTCCGGAATGTCCTCGACCCGGTCGCGCAGCGGCGGCAGGCGCAGCGGCGCGACGTTCAGGCGGAAGAACAGGTCCTCGCGGAACAGGCCATGCTGGATCAGGCCGCGCAGGTCGCGGTTGGTGGCGGCGATGATGCGGACGTTGGGCCGGCGGCCGGTCTTCGGGTTGAGCGCCGGCTCCGAGCCGTCGATCACCCGCAGGAGCCGCGTCTGGGCGTCCAGCGGCATGTCGCCGATCTCGTCGAGGAACAGGGTGCCGCCGTCGGCCTCCACCAGCTTGCCGATCGCCCCGTCGTCCTTGCCGAACAGCTCGGTCTCGACCCGCTCGCGCGGCACGGCGGCCAGGTTGATCACCACGAAGCGGCCGTCGCGGCGGCGGCCCATGTCGTGCAGGGCGCGGGCCACCAGCTCCTTGCCGGTGCCACTCTCGCCGGTGATCAGCACCGTGAGGTCAGCGCCCACCAGCCTGGCGATGGTCCGATAGACCTCCTGCATCGGCGGCGAACGGCCGATCAGGGGCAGGCGCTCGTCGCGCATGGCGCGGGCCTGGGCCTTGGCCGCCTCGCCGTCGGCGGGCCGCGACAGGGCCCGTTTGGCCGCCGCGGTCATGTCGTCCAGGTCGAAGGGCTTGGGCA
>JAQGIX010000187.1 GCA_028290925.1 Phenylobacterium sp.
GCTACGCCGCGCTCAAGGACGTCGACATCGTCATCGAGGCGGCCACCGAGAACGAAGCCATCAAGAAAGAGATCTTCCGCGGCGTCTGCGAACATCTCAAGCCGGAGGCCCTGCTGGCCTCCAACACCTCCTCCATCTCGATCACCCGGCTGGCCTCGACCACCGACCGGCCGGAGCGGTTCATCGGGCTGCACTTCATGAACCCGGCGCCGTTGATGAAGCTGGTGGAGATCATCCGCGGCATCGCCACCGACGTCGACACCTACGAGACCGCCGTCAATTTCGCCAAGTCACTGGGCAAGACCACCGCCAACGCCGAGGACTTCCCGGCCTTCATCGTCAACCGCATCCTGGTGCCGATGATCAACGAGGCGATCTACACCCTCTACGAAGGCGTCGGCACGGTGGAGGCCATCGACACCGCCATGCACCTGGGCGCCAACCATCCGATGGGGCCGCTCGAGCTCGGCGACTTCATCGGGCTCGACACCGTGCTGTCGATCATGAACGTGCTCTACGAGGGCCTGTCGGATTCCAAGTACCGGCCGTGTCCGCTGCTGGTGAAGTACGTCGAGGCCGGCTGGCTGGGCCGCAAGGCCGGCCGCGGCTTCTACGACTACCGCGGCGAGACGCCGGTCCCCACGCGGTGAGCCCCTCCCGCCCTTGATGGGGCGGGAAACTACGCCGCTTGCTTCACCTTCGCCCGCGCGTCATTGCGCCTCGGCAGCGGGTTGGAGAACTCCAGAACGCCGTCGTCGAGCCTGGCGTAGCGCAGGTTCATCAGGTCCAGCGCGTAGTTCTGGTGCAGCTTCCACGGCGCCTTCGATCCCTGCTTGGGGAACTTGGCCATGGCGCGCTGCACATAGCCCGACGAAAAATCGAGCCAGGGCTGCATCTCGATGTCCGGGTCGGCGTTGCGCGGCGTCACCTGCCGGGTCCGCGTCGCCTTCATGTGGTTCAAGAGGCGGCTGACGTATTCGCAGGTCAGGTCGCACTTCAGGGTCCAGGACGCATTGGTGTAGCCGAACGACGAGGCGAGGTTCGGCACGCCCTCGTACATCATCCCCTTGTAGCTGAGCGTGCTGGCCGGATCGACGTGGCGGCCGTCGACGGTGAGGTCGACGCCGTTCAGGACCTTCAGGTTGAGCCCCGTCGCAGTGACGATGAGGTCGGCCGGCAGGATCTCGCCGGACGTCAGCTGGAGGCCGCCCTCCGTGAAGGTCTCGATGTGGTCGGTGACCACCGAGGCCGATCCCGCCTTGATCGCCTCGAACAGGTCGGCGTCGGGCACCAGGCAGAGCCGCTGGTCCCAGGGATTGTAGCTGGGCGTGAAGTGCTTGCCGACATCGTAGTCGGGGCCCAGCTGGTCGCGCACCATCTTGAGGATCGCGGCCTTCACCTGCGCCGGCTTCTTCCGGGTCAGCCGGTAGAAGTACATGCCCATCAGCACGTTGCGCCAACGCACGAGCTGGTAGGCGAGCTGGGCCGGCAGGTGGGAGCGCAGCCAGTTGGCCGCCTTGTCCTCGGCCGGCCGTGAGACGACGTAGGTCGGCGAGCGCTGCAGCATGGTCACGTGGGCCGCCGTCCTGGCTATCGCCGGGACCAGGGTCACCGCCGTCGCCCCGGAGCCGATCACCACCACCCGCTTGCCGGCGTAGTCCAGGTCCGTGGGCCAGTGCTGCGGATGGACCACCTGGCCCTTGAACCGCTCGCGGCCCGGGAATTCCGGCGTATAGCCCTGCTCGTAGTCGTAGTAGCCGCCGCACAGGAACAGGAAATTGCAGGCGAACCTGACGGTCTGTCCGTCCTTCCCGGTCGCCTCCACGGTCCAGGCCGCGTCCGCGCTGGACCAGGCGGCCCGCGTCACGCGATGACCGTAGCGGATGTGGTCGGCGACGCCGTGCTCGTGGGCGGTCTGGCGGACGTAGTTGAGGATCGAGGGCCCGTCGGCGATGGCCTTGGCCTCGCGCCAGGGTTTGAAATTGTAGCCCAGGGTGAACATGTCGCTGTCGGAGCGGACGCCCGGATAGCGGAACAGGTCCCAGGTGCCGCCGATCACCTCGCGGCCTTCGAGGATCACATAGGAGCGGTCGGGCGCCTCGGTCTGCAGGTGGTAGCCGGCGCCGACGCCGGACAGGCCCGCGCCCACGATCACCACGTCGAAGAATTCGTCGGCCATCAGACCCTCTCGTCGCCGTCCCCAGCGCCCGGTTCGCCCGGACGTCTCTTACGTTAACGCTGATCACATATCTGGGGTGCGAGCGCCAGACTTTCGAGAGCCGCGGCTCAAGCCCCTGTCGCCCTTAATCCATTCGACTTCGGGGGACAGCGCGTCGGATACTCCCAGGTGATTCGGATGGCATGGGGACCATGCGACGCCTCACCCTCGCCCTGCTCTGTGCGACCTACCTCTGCCTCTCGCTGATCGTCGCCCTGACGCTATGGCGGTACGGCGGCGGCTGGGGCGCGGGCGTCGCCGCCCTGGTGGGCGGCCTGGGGCTGTGCTTCGCCTTCCATGGCCTGATCGAGCGGGCGCTTGAGACCGGCCAGATCAAGGGCGAGATCGAGGCCGTCCGCGACGCGCACAAGATCCTCATCGACCAGGTGGAGCGGCTCGACCAGCGGGTGAGCGAGGTCGCCGAGACGGTGGCCGAAGCGGCGCTGCGCCGTTCCGAGGAGCTGGCTGACGAGGTCCATATCCTGGAGGGCCTGGTCGAGCGCATGCGCCGCCAGCTCGACGAGCATGGCGATGTCGCGAGCTTCGCCGAACGTCCCGGCGCCGAGCGGCGCCAGGCCGGGGCCCTGTTCGAGACCGTGCGCGACGCGCTGACCGAGAACCGCGTCGATCTCTACCTGCAGCCGGTGGTGGCCCTGCCGCAGCGCAAGACCGTGTTCTACGAGAGCTTCTCGCGGCTGCGCGACGAGACCGGCCGCGTGCTGATGCCGGCGGAATACCTCACCGTGGCCGAGCCCGCCGGGCTGATGACCGCCATCGACAACCTGCTGCTGTTCCGCTGCGTGCAGATCGTGCGGCGCCTGGCCAAGCAGAACCGCCAGATCGGCATCTTCTGCAACATCTCCATGGCCAGCCTGGGCGACGACAGCTTCTTCCCCCAGTTCCTCGAGCTCTTGGCCGCCAACCGCGACCTGGCCGGCGCCCTGGTCTTCGAGATCGGCCAGGCGGCCTTCGACGCCCGCGGCGCGATCGAGAGCCGCAACATGGGCAAGCTCGCCGACC
>JAQGIX010000199.1 GCA_028290925.1 Phenylobacterium sp.
GGCACGGCGATCATCTGCGCCGCCGGCCTGATCAACGCCTGCGAGATCACCGGGCGGAAGCTGAAGGACGTGAAGGTGGTGCTGAACGGCCCAGGCGCGGCCGGCATCGCCACCATGGAGCTGATCAAGGCCATGGGCGTGGCGCATGGCAACGTCATCGCCGTCGATCGCAAGGGCGTGCTCTGGCGCGGCCGGGGCGAGGACATGAACCAGTGGAAGTCGGCCCATGCGGTGGACACCGACAAGCGGACCCTGGCCGAGGCCCTGGAAGGCGCCGACGTGTTCATCGGCCTGTCGGTGAAGGGCGCGCTGACGCCGGACCTGGTGGCGACCATGGCCCCCAAGCCGATCATCTTCGCCATGGCCAATCCGGACCCGGAGATCACCCCGGAGGAGGTCTATCAGGTCCGCCCCGACGCCATCGTCGCCACCGGGCGGAGCGACTATCCGAACCAGGTGAACAACGTCCTGGGCTTCCCCTACATCTTCCGCGGCGCCCTCGACGTGCGCGCCCGGCGGGTGAACATGGAGATGAAGATCGCCTGCGCCAACGCCCTGGCGCAACTGGCCCGCGAGGACGTCCCCGACGAAGTGGCCGCCGCCTACCACGGCCTGCAGCTGAAATTCGGGCCCGAGTACATCATCCCGACGCCCTTCGACCCGCGCCTGATCTGGTACATCCCCCCGTTCGTCGCCCAGGCGGCCATGGACACCGGCGTCGCCCGCAAGCCGATCGAGGACATGGAGACCTACCGCGCCTCGCTGGCCCAGCGGCTCGATCCGACCGCGGCCTTCCTGCAGAAGCTGCAGGGCGCGGTGCTGGCGGGACCGCGCAAGCGCATCGTCTTCGCCGAGGGCGAGGAGCCCAGCGTGATCCGCGCCGCCTACGCCTTCCAGGCCGGCGGCCTGGGCGACGCCATCCTGGTGGGCCGCGAGGAGCTGGTGCACGAGAACATGCAGCTGGTCGGCCTCGATCCGGCCGAAGCCAAGCTCGAGATCATCAACGCCCGCCTCTCGCACTGGAACGAGGCCTTCGTCGACCACCTCTATGGCCGCCTGCAGCGGGAGGGCTACCTGCACCGCGACGTGCAGCGGCTGGTCAACCAGGACCGCAACTCCTTCGCCGCCGCCATGGTGGCGCTGGGCCACGCCGACGGCATGGTGACCGGCGTCACCCGGGCCTTCGACCAGGTGCTGGAAGAGGTGCTGCGGGTGATCGACCCCACGCCGGACGGGCGGGTGATGGGCATGAGCGTCGTGCTGGCCAAGGGCCGGACCATCTTCATCGCCGACACCAACGTCACCGAAATGCCCGAGGCCGCCGACCTGGTGGAGATCGCCTGCGAGGCGGCCCGCGCCGTGCGCGCCCTGGGCTATACGCCGCGCGTAGCCTTCATGAGCTATTCGACCTTCGGCAACCCCATGGGCGAGCGCTCCGAGAAGGTGCGCGAGGCGGTGGCCATGCTGGACGACATGGAGGGCATCGACTTCGAATACGAGGGCGAGATGCCGCCGGAGCTGGCCCTGGAGCCCGAGGGCCGGGCCAACTATCCGTTCATGCGCCTGTCCGGCCCGGCCAATGTGCTGATCATGCCGGCCATCCACTCCGCGGCCATTTCCACCCAGCTGATCAAGACCTTGGGCGGGGCGACCGTGATCGGCCCGCTCCTGCTGGGCCTGGAGCACGCCGTGCAGATCTGCCCGCTGTCGGCGTCGGTCTCGAAGATCCTGCAGATGGCGACGGTGGCCGCCTACGACCGCCCGCTGGTGGAGGCCGAGAGCTGATGCAGTCGGGGGATCGCCTTTCGAACTAGGGGTCGCGCGCCGGTCGGGGAGCGGGCGATCGCTCTTCCCCGTCCCCCTTTCGGAGCGCGTCAGATGAGTTCGGCCTTCAGTCTCGGCATCGACTTCGGCACGACCAATACGGTCGTGGCGCTGGCCGGCGCGGACGGGCCGGCGCACCTCGCCAAGTTCCCGGCCCCTGAGGGCGAGCTGTTCGCCTTCCGAAGCTGCCTGTCCTTCCACGCCCCGCCGGCGCGGCCCTCGGACCGCGTGGTGGCCGCCGGGCCCTGGGCGATCGAGACCTATATCGAGGACCCAGCCGAGACCCGGTTCATCCAGTCCTTCAAGAGCTTCGCGGCCTCGGAGAGCTTCTCGGAGACCCGGATCCTCAACCGCCGTTACCGGTTCGAGGATCTGCTCTCGGCCTTCCTGCTGAAGGTGCGCGACTATGCGGGCTCCGAGCTCGCCGACCTGCCCAGCCGGGTGATCGTCGGCAGGCCGGTGACCTTCGCCGGCGCCGCGCCGTCCGAGCCGCTGGCCCTGTCGCGCTACGAGACCGCCTTCGCGCGAATGGGGTTCAGCGAGATCCTCTATGCCTACGAGCCGGTGGGCGCGGCCTTCTTCTTCGCCCGCACGCTGGATCGCGACGCGACCGTTCTGGTGGGTGACTTCGGCGGCGGCACCAGCGACTTCTCGATCATCCGCTTCGAGCGCCATGACGGCGAGATCGCCTCGACCCCGCTCGGCCGGTCCGGCGTCGGCGTGGCGGGCGACGCCTTCGACTACCGGATCATCGACCGGCTGGTCTCGCCCGCGCTCGGCAAGGGGTCGAACTACGCCTCCTACGGCAAGGTTCTGCCGATCCCGAACCGCTACTACACAGCCTTCGCCCGTTGGGACCAGCTCGCCCTGATGCGCGCCAGCCGCGACATGCGCGAGATCCGCTCGCTGCTGCGCGAGGCGGTGGAGCCCGAGAAGATCGCCCGGCTGATCGAGACCCTCGACGAGAACTATGGCTATCAGCTCTACCGCGCCGTCTCGCGGCTGAAGGAGGCGCTGTCGGCGCAGGAGACGGCCGAGTTCCGGTTCCGGGCCGGCTCCATCGACATCGGCCGCGAGGTGGCCCGCAGCGAGTTCGAAGGCTGGATCGCGCCGGAGCTGGCGCAGATCGAGGCCGCCGTCGATCGCGCGCTGGCTGACGCCGATCTTGCGCCGGGGGAGATCGACCGGGTGTTCCTGACCGGCGGCTCCTCGCTGGTGCCGGCGGTGCGGGCCATCTTCCACCGCCGGTTCGCGGCCGAGCGCATCGAGACCGGCGCGGAGCTGGAATCCATCGCCTCCGGCCTGGCCCTGATGGGCCGGGAGCGCGACCTCGGCCGCTGGACGATGCGGCCTACTTCCGAGGCTTCCTGAGGGTCGGGCTGTCGAGGTCGAGGTCGCCCACTGGGATCACCTCCAGGTTCGGCAGCTTGGCCTTCAGCGTACCTGAGAAGGCCTTGGCGTCGCCCGCGACGATGACGCTGGCGCCCTCCGGGCTCAGCACCTGGCCGGCGAAGCCCTGCACCTCGCCCGGCGTCACCGCCTCGACCTTGGCCGTGTAGCGGGTGATCTCGTCCAGCGGCACGCCGTAGAGCGCCAGGTTGCCGAGGATGTCGGCGAGGCCCCCGGTGGTCGCCAGCGAGCGGCCGAACGAGCCCACCAGCACCGACTTGCGGGCCTTCAGCTCCTCGGCGGTGGGCGGCGCCGCGGCGAGCTTGCGCATCTCGCCCTGGATCAGGTCCAGCACCAACGGCGCGGACTCGTTCTTGGTCTGGGCCGAGGCGCGGAACGAGCCGGTGGTGCGGTTGGCCGAGAGCCTGGAGGACGCGCCGTAGGAGAGGCCGCGCTTGATGCGGATCTCCTGGCTCAGCCGCGCCGAATAGCCGCCGCCCAGCACCGTGTTGGCGACCATGCCGGTGTAGTAGGCCGGATCGGAGCGCCGGATGCCCGGCTTGATCACATTGACCGAGGCCTGGCCGGTCCCCGGCAGATCGATGGCGATGGCCCGCGGCGTCGCACTGGCGGCGATCGCCGGCGCCACCGGAAGGGGCGTGGCGGGCCTCGCCCAATCGCCGAACGCCTGCTCAGCCAGGGCGAAGGCCTGCTCCGGCGCGATGTCGCCGGTGAACACCAGGATCGCATTGTCCGGCCGGAACCAGACGCCGTGGATGGCGGCGAGGTCGGCCGGCTTCAGCCGGGGCAGGCTGTCGGGCGTGCCGCCCGGCACGTGGCCGAAGGGCGTGCCGGCGAACACCACCGGGGCGGTGGCGAAGCCCGCCACCTGGCCGGGCTCCTGGTAGGCGACTTGCAGGCCATCGAGGGCCAACTGCCGCTGGCGGTCCAGCTCCTCGGCGGCGAAGGCCGGGTTGCGGGTCACGTCGGCCATGATCGGCATGGCGACGCCGAGCTTGTCGGTCATGGCGTTCAGGGTCACCGAGGAAGCCTCCAGGCTGGCCCCAGACTCGAGCGTAGCGCCTAGCGCTTCAACTTGCCGGGCGACCTCGCGGGCCGAGCGGGTCCTGGTGCCCTCGGTCAGCATGCCCGCGGTCATGTCCGCGGCCCCGGCCAGCCCCGGCGGATCGGCCCAGGCGCCGGTCTTCAGCGTCAGGTCCGCGGTGACCAGCGGCAGGTCGGAAGAGCGCGCCACGATGACCCGCAGGCCATTGCCCAGGGTCCGCTCCACGGGCTTGGGCAGCACCGGCTGGACCGGGGCGCCGATCGGCGGCGGCGCCTCCCGCTGGGCCGGCGGCGCGAGCCTGAACACCGGGCCGGCATACGTCGCCACCCGCTTGGGCGGCGCGGGCTGCTGCGGCGCGGGCTCGCCCTTGGGCCGCTCGCTCTCCGGGCGGTAGCGGATGGTCATCCGCCGGTCGGGCGCCAGGTACTTCACCGCCACCCGCTGGACGTCGGCGGCGGTGACGGCGGAGAGGTCCGCGAGCTCGGTGTTGGCCTTGGCCGGGTCGCCCTGGATGCGCAGCGCATAGCCCAGCGCATAGCCGCGTCCCTCGATGGTCTCGCGCTCGCGAAGCTGGCCGGCGATCAGCTCGTTCTTGGCCTCATCCAGTTCGGCGGCGGTGGGCGGCGCGGTGCGCAGTTGCTGGACCTCGGCCAGCAGGGCTTTCTCGCCCTCGTCGATGCCGTGGCCTCCGGCCATCACCGCGCCGACCATGAAGCTCCCCGGCTGTTGCGGCAGGTCGGCGTTGGAATAGACCTCCGTGGCGATCCGCTTCTCGTAGACCAGGCTGTCGTAGAGCCGCGACGACTTCCCGGCCGAGAGGATGGCGTCCAGCACCTTCAGCGCCGGGGCGTCCGGGTCCGAGGCCTTCGGCCCCAGCCAGGTGATCGCCACGGCCGGCAGCGGCACGATCGGCCCGTAGCCGTTGAACACCCCGGGGCCGGTGCGTGGCGGCTCGACGGCGGTGACCCGCGGAATCTGCGTCGCCGGATGCTTCAGCGGTGCGAAATAGGTCGCCACCCAGGCGTCGAGCTGCGCGGGATCGAAGTTGCCGACCACGATCAGGGCCGCGTTGTCGGGCCGATAATAGGTCTGGTGAAAGGCCCGCACGTCGTCGACCGTCGCGGCGTCCAGGTCGGCGATCGAGCCGATCCCGGGGCGGTGGTAGGGATGGGCCTTGTAGGTGGCCTGGGGCACATAGAGCGAGAACAGCCGGCCGTAGGGCGAGGCCAGCACCCGCTGGCGCAGCTCCTCCTCCACCACCGCGCGCTCGGACTTGAAGTTGGCCGGATCGACCACCAGCGAGCTCATCCGCTCGCTCTCGGCCCAGAGCAGCCGCTGCAGATAGTTGGCCGGCACCACCTCGAAGTAGTTGGTGAAGTCGTCGTAGGTCGAGGCGTTGTTCATCCCGCCCACGTCCTCGGTCAGGCGGTCGAAGCTCTCGGCCGGCAGGTCCCTGGTGGCCTTGAACATCAGGTGCTCGAAGAGGTGGGCGAAGCCGGAGCGGCCGGCCGGGTCGTTCTTCGAGCCGACGCCGTACCAGACCTGCACCGTGACGTTGGGCGTCGTGCGGTCGACGGAGGAGAGCACCAGGAGCCCGTTCGGCAGCCGCTTTTCCTGGAAGCGGATCGGCGGGACCCGGACCGCCTCCGAGGCGCTGGGCGGCGGGGCGGCGTGGGCCGCGAACCCGGAGATCACGAGGCCAAGGGAAAGGCCGGCGACGGCGAGGATCTGGCGGAGCATGGGCGCTTTCCGAAGACGTCGAAGCCCAAACCCTTAGCACCGTCGACCTGCGGAGGAAGCTTACGGGTGGTTCACGATTCCCCGCCCGGCCAGGCGTCGCCCCAGCCGAGGCGCCGCGCGACCGCGTGGGCCGGCTTGTCCCGGCGCGCGACGGTGTGGGCCGCGAGGCCCTCGGGAGCGCAGAGCTTGAAGGCGATCCCGGCCTTGTTGGCGCGTGGCGGCGCCAGCACGCGGGCGCTGCGCCCCGGCGGGGCGAGGCCGGGCCGCGCGGCGATCAGATAGGCGAACTTCTCGTCCTCGAACGGGAGCTCCGCGCCCTTGGCCAGCCGGTGGTCGCGGCTGCGCGGCAGGCGGACGGCGAAATGACACCAGTCCGGCGCGGCCAGCGGACAGGCCCGCGCATGCGGACAGGGGGCGAGGAGATCGGCGCCCGCCACGATCAACGCCTGGCGCGCGGCCACGATGCGCTGGAATCCGGCCGGCGTGCCGGGCTCGACCAGGGCCAGGACCCCATCGCAGGCGGCCCAGAGGGCGGCGACCGTCCTGGCCTGGGCGGCCGGCGGCAACTCGGCCAGGGCGTAGCTCGCCACCACCAGATCGGCGCCGGGCCAATCGCCGCCGGCGGCCAGGTCGGCGCGCAGGACATCGGGCGTTCGCAGCGGCCGGGGTCCTTCGGCCGCCAGCCGCGCGGCGAGCGTCAGGAACGGGGCGCTGGCGTCCAGCCAGGTGACGTTCGCCAGCCCGGGCCAGGCTTCCGCGGCGGCCCAGCCGGCCCCGCCAGGGCCCGCGCCGGCGTCCAGCAGGGTCGCGGGCGTGAAGCCGGGCGCCAGGCGGCGCGCCTCGCTGAAGACGGCCGCGCAGGCGGCGTAGGTCGCCGGCAGGCGGGCGAGCGCATAGGCCAGCGCATCATCGCCGGTGCGGATGACCGCCGCCGAGGTCCGCCCCGACCGGTAGGCCTCGGAGGTCCGGGCCGCCCGCGCCGCCAGGTCCTTGCGCGACACGCCCTCCAGCTCTCGTGCGATGGCCGCGCGCAGGGCGGCGGGCAGTTCCGGGCTCACGGCGCGCGGGCCAGGGATTCGCGGCGCAGCGCCAGAAGCGCCTGGGGAACCTCGAAGCGCAGGGCGAGCCGCGACAGGTAGCCCGGCACGCGGAACGGCGCCGAGATCCGGCTGTCGTAGAACACCCGCACGCCGGCCCCATGCGGCTCGATCCGCCACTCGCCCTCGAACACCTTCAGGTCGCCGCCCACCCGGCGGCAGCGGACGCCGCTCGGCGGGTCGTAGTCGGAGCGGAAGACGTTCCGCACCGAGGGCAGGAAGGTCATCTTGGAGATGTCCTCCCGCACGTCCCAGCGGCCGGCCGGATCGCGCTCCAGGATGCGGCAGCTCTTCAGGCTGTCGACCATCTTCGGCGCCAGGTCGCAGTCGGT
>JAQGIX010000208.1 GCA_028290925.1 Phenylobacterium sp.
TGCACCAGGCGCGACCAGCCGAGGCCCGGCGTCAGGCTGAAGGTCGGGAAGAACGCCAGGTCCTGGTACAGCAGCCGGCCCGAGGCCGACTGCACCTGCGCCTGCGCCCGGCGCACGTCCGGCCGGCGGGCCAGCAGCTCGCTGGGCAGGGTCCTCGGCGCCGGCGGGATCAGCCCGACGTTGGGCGGCACGTCGATGTTGGCGGTGGGCTCGATCGGCCGGCCCGCCAGGATCAACAGGAGCCGCCGCTCCACCTGCAGCTCGGCCTCTAGCGAGTCGGCCTGGGCGCGGGCCTGGGCCATGTCGCCGGCCACGCGGTCGGCGTCGGAGCTCGCCGCCAGCCCCACCTGCGCCCGCTTGTTGGCGATGTCGTAGAGCCCCTCCTCGATGCGCAGGGTGGCCTGCGCCTCGGCCAGCTGGATGGCGAAGCCGCGGGCCTGGAAATAGGCGTCGGCCACCTGGGCGGCCAGGCTCGCCCGCGTGCCCTCATAGTCGAACCGCGCCGTGGCGATGTCGCCGCGCGCCGCGCGCCCGACCGCGAAGATCCGGCCGAACAGGTCGACCTCCCAGCTCACGTTGAGGTTCGCCGCCTCGCTCTCGCTGGTCCCGCTGGTGGAGAAGCCCGGGAAGTTCACCACCGTGCCGGAGAGCTGGGTGGTGTGGGTCCGCTTGGCCGAGCCCGTGGCGTCGCCCTGCGGCAGGAACTGGGTGAGCCCGCTGTTGGCCACCGCGCGGGCCTCGGCGAGCCTCGCCGCCGCGCTCCGGGCGTCGGGGTTGGCGATCAGCGCGCTGTCGATCAGCCCGTTGAGCTGGGCGTCGTCGAACACCGTCCACCAGCGGTCCAAAACCGCCGCGTCCGCGGGGACCGTCGCGGCCCGCGGGGCCTCGAAGGCGGCCGGCAGGGCGACGTCGGGCTGGCGCGCGGACGCGCAGGCGGCGAGCGCCAGGCTCGCGATCAAGGCTGCGGACCGGTGTAGACGCATGATGACTTGGGCTTGGATCCCCGTTCGTCGAATAGTCGCCGCGAAGGCTGGGCCTGGATGCACCGGCCGATCAAAGGACGTCCGGACGCGGTCCGCCCCGACGCCGGCCTAGAGCACGCCAAACCGACAGTTCGATTGCCGCGCCGATATAAACCAATGCGGGCGGTGGCCTAGGGGATTTCGTCGCACGGCGCCTGTGACCCTGGGTATCGCAAATCTGGATTTCACTTTTCGGGCGCGCCCTCTAGGTTCCCGCGCAACCTTGACCCTGGCTTGAGAGCAGAATGCAGAAACTTGTCCTCCTGGCGGCGGCCGCCGCGTTGTTTCCCGGCTCCGCCCTCGCCGCGCCAAAGTCGATCTCACCGCCGATCTCGCCCGCCCGGATGTCCCAGGACATCAAGGTGCTGTCCTCCGACGCCTTCGAGGGCCGCGGCCCCGCCACCCGGGCGGAGCCCAAGGTGGTCGGCTACATCGTCGGCCAGTTCAAGGCCGCGGGCCTCAAGCCGGCTGGCGACAAGACCAAGGCCGGCCGCGCCTGGACCCAGGCCGTGCCGCTGGCCGAATTCCAGACCGAAGGCCCGGTGGCGGTGAGCGTCAAGGCCGCCGGCCAGACCCTGACCTGGGCCCAGGGCCAGCAGGTCGCGCTGCGCGCCGCCCAGACCGGCCAGACCCACGTCGCCATCAAGGACGCCCCGGTGGTGTTCATCGGCTACGGCGTCAAGGCGCCGGAGCGCAACTGGGACGACTTCAAGGGCGTCGACCTGCACGGCAAGATCGCCCTGGTGCTGGTCAACGACCCCGACTTCGAGACCGGGGCCGGCGACTTCGGCGGCAAGGCGATGACCTACTACGGCCGCTGGACCTACAAGTACGAGGAAGCCGCCCGGCAGGGCGCGCTGGGCATGATCGTGATCCACGAGACCGCCCCGGCCGCCTACGGCTGGAACACCGTCAAGAACTCCAACACCAACGCCATCTTCGACATCATCCGCAAGGACCCCGCCAAGGCTCACAGCCCCCTGGAGGGCTGGATCCAGCGCGACGCCACGGTCGGCCTGTTCAAGGCCGCCGGCCTCGACTTCGAGGCCCTGAAGAAGCAGGCCCAGACCCGCGACTTCCATCCGGTGACCCTGAGCGGGGTGACCTGGTCCACCGCCTTCGCCGTGAAGGCCGAGAAGGTCATCAGCCACAACGTCGTGGGCCAGCTGCCCGGCAAGACCCGTCCCAACGAGCGGATCATCTACACCGCCCACTGGGACCACCTGGGCGTCGGCCAGCCGGACGCCAGGGGCGACCGGATCTACAACGGCGCGGTGGACAACGGCTCCGGCGTCGCCGCCCTGATCGAGCTCGCCCGCGCCTTCAGCAAGGCGCCGCGCACCGACCGCACCGTCATGTTCATGTCGGTGACCGCCGAGGAGAAGGGCCTCCTGGGCTCGGAATACTACGCCACCACCCCGCTCTATCCGCTGGCCTCCACGGTGGCCGATATCAACATGGACGCGCTGGGCGTCGACGGCCCGGCCAAGGACCTGTCCGCCTCCGGCGACGGCGGCCTGACCTTGCAGGACGACCTGATCAAGGTGGCCAAGGACCACGGCCGCTATTTCGCGCCCGATCCCCGGCCCGAGGCCGGCAGCTTCTTCCGCTCCGACCACTTCTCCTTCGCCAAGCAGGGGGTGCCGGCGCTCTCCTTCCACTCCGGCCAGGACCTGGTGAAGGGCGGCGTCGAGGCCGGCCGGGCCGCCGGCGAGGCTTTCGTCCGCGACAAGTACCACCAGCCCGCCGACGAGTTCGATCCCAACTGGGACCTGACCGGCATGAGCCAGGACCTGGCCCTGCTGTTCGACCTGGGGACCCAGCTCGCCAATTCGCGCGAATGGCCGGAATGGAAGC
>JAQGIX010000213.1 GCA_028290925.1 Phenylobacterium sp.
GCAGCAGGCCGATGTAGCCGTCCTTGGTCTTGAACGGCTTGCGGTTGGGGTTGACCACCCGGGCGTAGCCCCACTGGCCGGTCGGCGGATCGTAGGTCTGGTCGTACATGTGCTCGACCAGCAGGAAGCTCGTCACGCACTCCAGCATCGGCACCTCGACGAACTGGCCCTCGCCGGTGCGCGCCCGGTGCAGCAGGGCGGCGGTCACCGCCTGGCTCAGGAACAGCCCGCAGACCTTGTCGGCCACCAGGGTGGGCAGGATGCGCGGCGTCGGGTTGCCGTCGGTGCGCGGCAGCACGTCGGCGCAGCCGGAAGCCGACTGGATCAGGTCGTCATAGGCCGGCTCCCCGGCGTAGGGCCCGTCCGAGCCGTAGCCGGCGGCGTGCACATAGACGATGTCCGGCCGGATGGCGGCGACGTCCTCATAGGCCAGCCCCAGTCGCTTGAGGCCTTCGTAGCGGACCGAGGCTGCGAACACGTCGCACGACTTGATCAGCCGCCGGACGGCGCGCTTGGCGCTCTCCTGCTTCATGTCGAGAACGATGGAGCGCTTGTTGCGGTTGATGGTCAGGAAGATGGGGCCGAGGTCCCGGGGCGCGCCCTCCGGCACGTGGCCGGCCCAGCGCATGATGTCGCCGCCGTCGCCGCGATTGCTGCCCGGATCTTCCAGCTTGATGACGTCGGCGCCCTGGTCGGCCAGCAGCTGGGTTCCATAGGCGCCGTTGACCACGCTGGTCAGGTCGAGGATGCGGATGCCCGCCAGCGGCCCGGTGGCCTCGCCCGCCAATCGCTTAGCTTCCGCCACGTGATCTATCCCCTCCCCGGTTCCGGTCGTTAAGATCACCCTACAAAGATCGAGAGACGCGCGGGAGGGCCTCTATGGATTTCGAGCTGGCCGAAGAGCACCGGATGCTCAAGGAGCTGGTCGCCCGGTTCGTGAAGGACGAGCTGATGCCGCTCGAGCCGGCCGTGCTGGCCCGTGAAGCCGAGGGCGGCGGCCTGGGAATCGGCCCGGCGGAGCACGCCCGGCTGGACAAGGTGGCCGGCGAGCTGGGGCTGTTCGGCCTGGACGCCCCCGAGGACGTCGGCGGCTCCGACCTGCCGATGACCGCCATGGTCGGGGTGGAGGAGGAGATCGGGCGCTGCGTCACCCCCTACACCCTGCCGCCGGACAGCCCGAACCTGCGCATGCTGATGCAGACCGTCGATGAGCGGCAGCGGGCGGCCTACCTCGCGCCCTACGTGGCCGGCAAGACGGTGTCGGCGATCGGCATCTCCGAGCCGGGGGCGGGCTCCGACCCGGCGGGCATGACCACCAAGGCCGTCAGGGACGGCGACGACTGGGTCATCAACGGCCGGAAGATCTGGATTTCGCGGGCGGCCGACGCCGACTTCACCATCCTGATGGCGGTGACCGACCAGGAGAAGCGGGCGCGCGGCGGGATCTCGGCCTTCCTGGTGGACAAGGGCACGCCCGGCTTCAACGTGCTGCGGCGCATCCCGATGATCGGCGGGACCTACACCTACGAGATCGCCCTTGAGGACTGCCGGGTCGAGGGCTGGAAGCTTCTGGGCCAGGAGGGCGCGGGCTTCGCGCCGATGCAGACGAGGCTCGGCACGCGGCGCATCCAGATGGCCGCCTGGTCGGTGGGCATGGCGCAGCGGGCCCTGGACATGGTCGTGGAGTACGCCCCGCAGCGGAAGACCTTCGGCCTGCCGCTCTCCGAGCGCCAGGCGATCCAGTTCTGGGTGGCGGAGGCGGCGACCAAGATCCACGCCACCCGGCTGATGACCTACCACTGCGCCTGGAAGCTCGACCGCGGCCTCGATGTTCGCAACGAGATCTCGATGATCAAGTGGTACGCCACCGAGATGGCCTTCGAGACGCTCGACCGGGCCATGCAGGCGTTCGGCGCCATGGGCATGACCAAGGAGCTGCCGCTCGCCTTGATGCAGGCCAAGCTCCGGACCATGCGCATCTACGACGGGCCGACCGAGGTCCACAAATGGGTGGTGGCCAGGAATCTTTTGGGGACGCGGAAATGAAATCGAGCTTTGGCGACCACGTCAGCGTGGCCATGGACGGGCAGGTGACGGTGGTCACCGTCAACCGGCCGCCGCACAACTTCGTCTCGGTGGAGTTCATGCGCGACCTGGCCGACGCCATGGAGGCGGTCGACGGCGACAACGCCGCCCGCGCCATCGTGCTGCAGGCCGACGGAAAGAGCTTCTCGGCCGGCGCCGACTTCGCCTCGCCCAACGACCGGGTGTCCTCGGGCATGGAGGGGATCAACGCCCTCTATGTCGAGGCGGTGCGGCTCTATTCGGTGGAGACGCCGATCGTGGCCGCCGTACAGGGCGCAGCGATCGGCGCGGGCCTGGGCCTGGCGCTGGTGGCCGACTTCCGCGTGGTCTCTCCGGAGGCGCGGTTCGCGGCCAACTTCGTGAAGCTGGGCTTCCATCCGGGCTTCGGCATCACCTACGCCCTGCCGCGCATCGTGGGGCAGCAGAAGGCCGCCCTGATGATGCTCACCGGCCGGCGCATCAAGGGCGAGGAGGCGCTGGCCTGGGGCCTGGCCGAGGAACTGGTCCCGGCCGAGGACCTGCGCGCCGCGGCCCTGCGGCTGGCCGCCGAGATCGCCGAGAACGCGCCGCTGGCGGTGGTTTCCACCCGCAGGACCCTGCGCGCCGGCCTCGCCGCCGAGATCCGCGCCCGGACCGACATCGAGCACCGCGAACAGACCATCCTGCGCGCCACCGAGGACTTCAAGGAAGGCGTCCGCTCGGTCGCCGAGCGGCGGGCGGGGAATTTCGCGGGACGCTAGCCCCGCTCGAAGCGCTCGCCGGCCACCCGTTCGCACTCCGCCGCCAGCGACTTGAAGAGCAGGCTGAGGATGATCAGGGCGCGGCCTTCGACGTCGGGGGCTTCGGCGCCCGGATGCCAGTCGACCTTCATGTCGAAGGCCAGCTCCGGCGCCAGGGCGTTGCGGCCGACCACGCTGACGATCGCCGAGCCGGGATCGCCGGGGCTGGCGTGCGCACTGACCAGCCAGCGGAGCTGCTCGGGCGTGTGGCGGGGCGGATCGCGTCGCGGGTCGGCCATGACTGGAAAATAGCCGTCATGGCCCGAGATGACGATCAGGACTTGGCCAGCGCCGCGGCGTCACGGGCCAGGGCCGTGATCCGGTCCCAGTCGCCGGCGCGCACGGCGTCGGGCGGGGCCACCCAACTGCCGCCGACGCAGATGACGTTGGGGAGCGCCAGGTACTCGGCGGCATTGGCCGCGCCGACCCCGCCGGTCGGGCAGAAGCGGGCCTGCGGGAAGGGGCTCTGGAAGGCCTTCAGCGCGCCGGGCCCGCCGGCCACATTGGCCGGGAACAGCTTGAAGATCTCGAAGCCGGCGGCCAGGCCGGCCATCAGCTCGGTGGCCGTGGCGACGCCCGGCAGCAGCGGAACCGGACCCTGCGGGCGCTCCCCCTCGATCAGGCCGGGCGAGACGGCGAAGGCGCAGCCCAGGTCGGCGGCGGCCTGGCGCATGGCGGCGTCCAGCACCGTGCCCGCGCCGACCACCGCGCCCTCGACCTCGGCGATCATGGCCTCGATGCTGGCGGCGGCCGCAGGCGTGCGGAAGGTGACCTCCAGCACGGTCAGGCCGCCGGCCACCAGGGCGCGGCCCAGCGGCACGGCGTGGGCCACATCGTCGATCACCAGCACCGGGATCACCGGCGCGCGGGTGAGAATCTCCTCGAGGGTCACAGCCGCTCCATCTGCTCGAGTTCGCGCGCCGCGCCCAGCAGCGCCGGATAGGGATGCAGGACGAGCGCCGTCGGGATCTCTTTCACGAACTCGGTGAGGCGCCCCTTGTCCTCGAAACGGGCGCGGAACTGGCCCGACGCCAGCCGCTCGGCCATGCGTGGCGCGATGCCGCCGGAGATGAACACCCCGCCGCGCGCGCCGAAGCTCAGGGCCAGGTCGCCGGCCACGCTGCCCAGGATGGCGCCGAACCGGTCGAGCGCCTTGGCCGCGCCCGGATCGCCGGCCAGGCCGGCCTCCATCACCGCCCGCTCGTCGTCGAACGCCGGGGGGGTCTGATCCAGCTCGCAGAGGATGCCGTAGAGGTCGAACAGGCCCGCGCCGGACAGCAGCCGCTCGATGGACACCCGGCCGTACTTGGCGTGCATCGCCCGCCAGACCTCGACCTCCACCTCGTCGTTGGGGGCGAAGCCGGCGTGGCCGCCTTCCGTGGCGATGGCCAGGTCGCCGAGCGGCCCGCGGGCCAGGCCGGCCACGCCGAAGCCGGTCCCGGCCCCCAGCACCACCAGCGGACAGTCCGGGCCGGCCCCGCGCAGCACGGGCCCGATGGGCTTCAGGTTCTCGCGCTCGAGCCGCGGGCAGGCCAGGGCCTGGGCGGCGAAGTCGTTGAGCAGCTTGACCGCCTCGAACTCGAAGGTGGCCAGCAGGTCGCCCTCGGAGACCTGCCAATCCAGGTTGGTGAAGGTGATCTCGCCGTCGAGCACCGGCCCGGCGACGGCGATCACCGCGCGCGGCGGCCGCCGGCGGCCCAGCGCGCGCTCCAGGTAGTCGGCGATCACGTCGGCCAGCGAGGCGAAGTCGCGGGCCTGGTACACGTGCAGGTTCCGCACCCGGCCGTCGGTGTCGACCAGGGCGAAGCGGGCGTTGGTGCCGCCGACGTCGCCGACCAGGCCGATGTACTGGGTCTTCATGGCTCAGGCCGCCTCGAAGAGGGCGCAGGCCCCGCCGTCCGCCCGTCCCGCCGCCTTGCGCATCCAGCCGAACAGCTCACGGCCGTAACCGGCGCCCGAGGGCGGCGCCGTGGCGGGCGTCCGGCGCATCAGCTCTTCCGGCGCCACCTTGATCTCCAGCGTTCCGGCGTGGGCGTCGACGCGGATGATGTCGCCGTCGCGGACATAGGCCAGGGGCCCGCCCTCGGCCGCTTCCGGGGTTACGTGGATCGCCGCCGGCACCTTGCCCGAGGCGCCCGACATCCGCCCGTCGGTGACCAGGGCCACCTTGAAGCCCTTGTCGAGCTGCACGCCGAGCGGCGGCGTGAGCGAGTGCAGCTCCGGCATGCCGTTGGCCTTCGGTCCCTGGAAGCGGACCACCGCCACCAGGTCGCGGTTGAGCTCGCCGCGCTTGTGGGCGGCCAGCAGGGCGTCCTGGTCCTCGAAGACCATGGCCGGCGCCTCGATGACCAGGTGCTCCGGCTTCACCGCCGAGGTC
>JAQGIX010000241.1 GCA_028290925.1 Phenylobacterium sp.
TCGGCCCAGCGGGCGTAGAGCACCGCCCCCTGCAGGGCCCGGATCTCCGCCGACAGCTTCTTGTAGCGCTCCGCCTGGCGGGCCTCGCGCTTCAGGCGGCCAAGCGTGGTCTCCAGCTCGCGGGCGACGTCCTCCAGCCGGGCGAGGTTGATCTCGGCGGCGCGTAGCCTGAGCTCCGCCTCATGGCGGCGCGAGTGCAGGCCGGAGACCCCGGCCGCCTCCTCCAGGATCATCCGCCGGTTCTGCGGCTTGGCGGCGATCAGCTCCGAGATCTGCCCCTGCCGCACCAGGGCCGGCGAGTTCGACCCCGTCGAGGCGTCGGCGAACAGCAGGTGGACGTCGCGGGCGCGGACCTCGCGGCCGTTGATCCGGTAGGTCGAGCCGTCGCCCTTGTCGATGCGCCGGACCACCTCGATCACCGGGTGGTCGTTGAACGCCGCCGGCGCGCGGCGCGAGGCGTTGTCGATGGTCAGCGCCACCTCGGCGTGGTTGCGCGACGGCCGGCTCGACGTGCCGGAGAAGATCACGTCGTCCATGCCGCCGGCCCGCATGGCCTTGGCGGAGTTGGCGCCCATCACCCAGCGCAGCGCCTCAAGCAGGTTCGACTTGCCGCAGCCGTTCGGGCCCACCACGCCGGTGACGCCGGGCTCGATCCGGAACTCGGTCGGATCGACGAAGGACTTGAAGCCCGAGAGCTTGAGCCGCTGGAACTGCACCTAGCGCCTCTTGTGCGGTTTCGGCGCCGGCTTGCCGGGCGGCTTAGCCGCCTCCGCGATGGCCTTGTCGAGGTCGGCCAGGGTCACGCCGTCCACCTTCTTGCCGTTCACCACCAGGGTCGGCGTGGAGTCGATCTTGTCCTTCTCGGCCGCGGCCACGACCCGCGCGTTCAGCGCCGTCAGCGCCGCCTGGTCGGTCAGGCAGCTGTTGACCTGGGCCTCGCTCAGGCCATTGGCCACGCCCACCTTGGTGATGATCTGGCCGATGTCGCCGGTGCGCCACTCCGCCTGGCTGCGGAACACCTGGTCGAGGATGGTGAAGTACTTCGCCCGCCCGCCGCAGCGCGCCACCAGGAACCCCGCGGCGGCCGCCTCCGCCGGAGGCGTCAGGAACTCCTTCAGCGTGTACTGCACCCGGCCGGTGTCGACGTACTTCTTCTTGAAGGCCGGGAAGACGTCCTCGTCGAAGTGCGCGCAGTGCGGGCAGCTGGCCGAGGCGTATTCCACCACGTGCACGCGGGCCTTCGGATTGCCGAGGCTCATGTCGCCGTTCACCGCGTCGGCCGGGACGCCGGCCAGGGCCGGTCCCGCCGCCAGCGAAAGCGCTGCGGCCGCAAGCACGATCCTGCGGCTGAAGGCGACCATGGGGTTACTTCGCGGCCTCGGTGTAGGCCTGGTCGAGCTGGGCCGCCGTCACCTCGCCCTCGGCGATCTTCTTGCCGTTGAAGAAAAGGGTGGGCGTGCCGGTGACCTTGTCCTGCTGGACGGCGCGGCTGACGCGCTCGTTGAGCGCCTTCATGGCGGCCTCGTCGTTCAGGCAGGCGTTGAACTGCGGTTCGGTCAGGCCTGCGGATTCGGCGATCCGCAACAGGACGCCGCGGAAGTCGCCGGTCTGGAACATCTCCTGCTGCGAATGGAAGATCGCGTCGAGGACGGTGAAGTACCTGTCCTTGCCGGCGCAGCGGGCGACCAGGAAGCCCGCCGCCGCCACATTCTCCGGCGGGGTCAGGTACTCCTTGAAAGTGTAGTAGACCTTGCCGGTGTCGACATACTTGGCCTTGAAGCCCGGGAAGACGTCGTTGTTGAACCGCGCGCAGTGCGGGCAGCTCGCCGAGGCGTACTCCACCACCTTCACCTTGGCGGCCGGATTGCCCATGCTCATGTCGCCCTGGGTGGGGCCGGTCGGTCCGCCGGCCTTGTTGCAGGCGGCGAGCGCGAGGCTGGCCGCCGCGGCGGCCACGATCATGAGGCGTCGGCTGAACATCTGAGGCGAACCTTTCCCGCGGATCCGAATGTGGGAGTTAAGCGCGATTCCCGATGCGCCGCCCACCTTGGGCGCCCCGCGCCAAGCCGATGGGACAAGGGCGCGGCTAAGTCAATTCAGCGGCCTTGTCGCAGGATCCCGCGCCCCAGCGCGATCAGCGCCTGTTTAAGCGGTCCGTCCGGCGCCTCGGCCAGGGCGCCTGCGAGCTTGGCTTCCTCCGCGGCGTCCAGCGGCGCGTTGCGGCGCGAGGGCGGACGCTGCGGCTCGGGCTTGTTGCGCAGCGGCCCTTGCACGACGCGCAGTTTCTGGACCGCGTCGGCGCCCAGGAACAGGTTCACCCGCGCCAGGATCTCGTGCGCCTGGTGCTGGATGATCGCGGCCGAAGGCCCGGCGACGCGGATCTCCAGAGACGCGGGCGCGCCGGCCCGGCCCTTGGTGAGCTTCACCGGCTCGGTGCGCCGGGCGATCTCGGGCCCGACGATCTCGCGCCAGCGGGCCTGCAGGGCGCCCGCGCCCTGGCCGAACTTGGCGTCCAGCGCCTTCAGCACCGGGGCCAGCGAGCGCCCGGCCGGCGGCGGCGGCCGGCGGGGCGGCCGGGTGCGCTTCTCCGACAGGATGCGGAGCGCGTCTTGCGCGGAAGGCAGGCCGCGGCGGGGCATATCCTCTAATACCGTCATCCCACGGGCGCGCGCGAGCGCGATCGGCGGGACCCAAGCGGTCTGCGTCGATTCACCTTGGGCCCCGGGATCGTCCTTCAGACCACCCGAGGATGACGCTATGGGTGATCCGTGACCGCCGAGCCCCTCCGGACCGCCCTCCTCGCCTGGTATGACGCGAACGCCCGCGATCTGCCGTGGCGCGTGCGGCCCGCGGCGCAGGCGGCCGGCGTCCGGGCCGATCCCTATCGCGTCTGGCTGTCGGAAGTGATGCTGCAGCAGACCACCGTGCCGCACGCCGCGCCCTACTTCCTGAAGTTCCTCCAGCTCTGGCCGACCGTGACCGACCTCGCCGCAGCGCCGGACGGCGACGTCATGGCCGCCTGGGCCGGGCTCGGCTACTACGCCCGGGCCCGCAACCTGCTGGCCTGCGCCCGCGCCGTCGCGCACGACCACGGCGGCGTCTTCCCGGACACCGAAGAGGCCTTGCGCGCCCTGCCGGGGCTCGGGCCCTACACGGCCGCGGCCGTCGCGGCGATCGCCTTCGACCGGCCCGCCAACGTGGTCGACGGCAATGTCGAGCGGGTGATGGCCCGGCTGTTCGCGGTGGAAGACCCGCTGCCCGCCGCCAAGCCGGAGCTGAAGCGGCTGGCCGCCGGCCTGGTCCGCGATCAGCGGCCCGGCGACTGGGCCCAGGCGCTGATGGACCTGGGCGCCGTAATCTGCCGGCCCAAGGCGCCGCTCTGCGAGCGCTGCCCGGTCAGCGCCCACTGCGCCGCCCTGACCCGCGGCGATCCCGAGACCTTCCCGCGCCGGACGGCCAAGGCGCTCCGCCCCCACCGCTACGGCGTCGCCTATGTGCTGACCCGCGGCGACGAAGTGGCCCTCGTGCGCCGTCCGCCCAGGGGCCTGCTCGGCGGCATGCTGGCGCTGCCCACCTCCGACTGGCGCGCCACCCGCTGGCGCGACGCCGAGGCCGTGGCGGGCGCACCGGCCAAGGCCGCCTGGCGCGCCGCCGGCGAGGTGGAGCACGGCTTCACCCACTTCACCCTGACGCTGCAGCTGCTGCGCGCCGAGGGCGAGGCCGACGACGTGATCTGGACGCGGCGGGCCGGCCTGGACGCCCTGCCGAGCGTCTTCCTGAAGGCGGCGCGAGCGGGACTGAATTCGCTGCTCTGATCCTAGGGTGTCATCCCGGTTTCGCCGAAGGCGAAGACCGGGACCCATAAGCGCCAGATCGTGGAAGTTCGCTCGGAGCCACCGCGTCTCGATCACGCCCATCGCTGATGGGTCCCGGTCTTTCGCGTGCCGCGAAAACCGGGATGACATCCGAAGTTCAGAGCGCCTTGCGATAGACGATGAAGCCCGAGCGCTCCGCGACCTTGTCGTAGAGCACCCGCGCCGTCGCATTCGTCTCGTGCGTCAGCCAGTAGACCCGGGCGCATCCGGCCTGTTTCGCGGCCCCGTAGACCGCCTCGATCAGCGCCCGGCCGACACCCCGGCCGCGCACCTCGGCGGCGGTGAACAGGTCCTGCAGGTAGCAGGTCGGCCCAATGGCCGTGGTGCTGCGATGGAAGAGGTAGTGGACGATCCCCACCAGCCGGCCGTCCGAATCCGCCACCAGGCAATGCACCGGCTCATAGGCGTCGAAGAACCGCGCCCAGGTCATCGCGGTGATGTCGAGCGGCAACGCAGTCGGCCCGGCCCGCTCGTAGAAGGCGTTGTAGCCGTCCCACAGCGGCAGCCACTGGTCGTAGTCGCCGGGCGCGACCGGTCGCACGACGAGGCTGGCCATCAGATCGGCAGGTCCTTGCGCACCTTGGCGCGCAGCACGTCGATGGGAGCCAGGCCCTTGTCGGACTTGAAGTGCCAGTAGGTCCAGCCGTTGCAGGCCGGCGCCGACTGCATCATCGCGCCCATCTTATGGATCGACCCGGACAGGTCGCCGACGACCAGGCTGCCGTCCGGACGCACCCGGGCGGAGTGGCGCCCCTGCGGGCAGAACAGCATGTCGCCCGGCCGCAGCAGGCCCGCCTCGACGATCTGCCCGAACGGGATGCGCGGCTCGGACTTCTTGGAGCTGGTGACCATCAGCTCCTCCGGCGTGGCGGGGATGACCTTGGCGATGCGGTCGCGGGCCAGCTTCACATAGTCGGCCTCGCGCTCGATGCCGATGTAGCGGCGGCCGAGCCGCCGCGCCGCGGCCCCCGTGGTGCCGGTGCCGAAGAACGGATCGAGGATCACGTCGCCGACCTTGGTGGAGGACAGGATCACCCGGTGCAGCAGGGCCTCGGGCTTCTGGGTCGGGTGCGCCTTGACGCCCGAGGCGTCCTTCAGCCGCTCTTCGCCGGTGCACAGCGGCAAGGTCCAGTCGGAGCGCATCTGCAGCTCGTCATTGGCCATCTTCATGGCGTCGTAGTTGAAGGTGTAGCGCTTGGCGCCGCGCCCCTTGGCCGCCCAGATCAGGGTCTCGTGCGCATTGGTGAAGCGCGTGCCCTTGAAGTTCGGCATCGGGTTCGACTTGCGCCAGATCACATCGTTGAGGATCCAGAATCCGAGGTCCTGCAGCGCCGCGCCCACGCGGAAGATGTTGTGGTAGGAGCCGATCACCCAGATCGCGCCGTTGGGCTTCAGCACCCGGTGGCATTCCGTCAGCCAGGCCCGCGTGAAGGCGTCATAGGTCTCGAAGCTGTCGAACCGGTCCCAGTCGTCGTCCACCGCGTCGACCTT
>JAQGIX010000255.1 GCA_028290925.1 Phenylobacterium sp.
GACCTGACCAAGCCGCTGATCGCGGCGGTGAACGGGGTGGCCATGGGCGGCGGCTTCGAGATCGCGCTGGCCTGCGACATCATCGTGGCGGCGGACACGGCGACCTTCGCCCCGCCGGAGCCCCGAGTGGGGCTGGCGGCGCTGGCCGGCGGGTTGCACCGGCTGCCGCGCGAGATCGGGACCAAGCGCGCGCTGGGCATGATCCTCACGGCGCGCCGGGTGAGCGCGGCGGAGGGCAAGGAGCTGGGCTTCGTCAACGAGGTGGTTCCGGCGGCCGAGCTGATGGCGGCGGCCAAGCGCTGGGCGCAGCAGATCTGCGAGCTGTCGCCGATGTCGATCCGGGCCTCGAAGCAGGCGGTCTACCAGGGCCTGGCCGAGCCCAGCCTGGAAGCGGCGATCCGCGGGCAGAACAAATACCCGGCAATCGCCGCGCTCTATGGGAGCGAGGATTTCGTGGAGGGCCCGAAGGCGTTCTCGGAGAAGCGGCCGCCGCAGTGGAAGGGGCGGTGATTCCGCAGGGCGTTGAGGGCCTTGCCAGAAGATGACTCCCGCGTCAGGTTCGCCCACCTGATCAGCGTTAAGGAGCGTCCGCGTGGATCGCTACGACTACATCATCATCGGCGCGGGCTCGGCCGGCTGCGTACTGGCCAATCGGCTGAGCGAGGATCCGGCCTGCCGCATCCTGCTGCTGGAGGCGGGCGGCAAGGATAGCTCGCTGATGATCAGGATGCCGGCCGGGGTCGGCGGGCTGATCGGCAAGCAGGGTCCTTATAACTGGGGCTTCTGGACCGAGCCCGAGCCGAACCTGGAAGGCCGCAAGCTGTGGTGGCCGCGCGGCAAGGGCTGGGGTGGATCATCGTCGATCAACGGCATGGTCTATATCCGCGGCCATGCGCGTGACTACGACCAGTGGCGCCAGATGGGCCTGCCCGGCTGGGCCTATGCCGACGTGCTTCCCCACTTCAAACGCTCCGAGACCTTCGAGGGCGGAGCCGACGCCTGGCACGGGGACGAGGGGCCGCTGCACGTCTCCAAGGCCGCTTCGCCGAACCCGATCTACGCGGCGAGCATCGCGGCGGGACGCCAGGCCGGTTATCCGACGACGGAGGATTTCAACGGCTTCCAGCAGGAGGGCTTCGGGCCCTACCAGCTGACCATCAAGGACGGCCAGCGGTGGAGCGCGGCGCGCGGTTACCTGCACCCGGTGCTGGAGCGGCCGAACCTGACCTGCCTGACGGGCGCCCGGACCACACGCATCGTCGTCGAGAACGGCCGGGCGGTGGGCGTCGAGATCCTGGAGGCCAAGGCCAAGCAGACCCGCGTCGTCCATGCGGACGCCGAGGTGCTGCTCTGCGCCGGCGCGGTGCAATCGCCGCATATCCTGCAGCTGTCGGGCATCGGCGATCCGGACGAGCTCTCGGCCCACGGGATCCAGACGGTCCATGCGCTGAGGGGCGTCGGCGCCAACCTCCAGGACCACCTGGACGTCTGTCTCGCCTATGAATGCCCCGAGCCGATCACGATCTATTCCATGCGCAAGGGCCTGATCAAAACCCTGGGCGTCGGGCTGAACTACGCCCTGTTCGGCAAGGGGATCGGGCGGCAGAACTTCCTGGAGGCGGGGGCCTTCCTGCGCTCCCGGCCGGACCTCGACCGGCCGGACCTGCAGATCCACACCGTGCTGGCCATCATGCAGGACCACGGCAAGGTGCAGGTGAAGAAGGACGGCTTCACCTTCCATGTCTGCCAGCTCAGGCCGGAGAGCCGCGGACGGGTGGGCCTGAAGTCCGGCGACCCGCACGCCGATCCGGCGATCTTCGCCAATTACCTGTCGGCTGAGGAGGATCGCCGGGCGATCCGCGAGGGCGTGAAGATGCTGCGCGACGTGGCCGCCCAGGCCGCTTTCGATCCCTACCGCGGGGCGGAGTTCACGCCGGGCGACTCGGTGAAGACCGACGCCGAGATCGACGCCTGGGTGCGACGCACCGCCGAGACCATCTACCACCCAGTGGGCACCTGCCGGATGGGGGCGACCGGCGATCCCATGGCGGTGGTCGACGCCGAGCTGAAGGTGCAGGGCCTGGCCGGGCTGCGGGTGATCGACGCGTCGGTCATGCCCACCCTGGTCGGCGGCAACACCAATGCGCCGACCATCATGATCGCCGAGAAGGCCGCCGACATGATCCGCGGCCGCGCGGCGCTGACGCCGCAAGACGCGCCGGTCCACGAGGACGGGCTCAGGGCGGCCTAGCGCCGCCCAGAGCCGCTACTTCGCCGACTGCGCCTTGACCTCCAGCTTCCAGGCCTTGGCGTCCTGCAGGAAGGTCTGGGCGGAGCGCTGGACGTCGGCCGCGGTGACCCGCTCCGTGCCCGGCACCAGCTGACGGATGAAGTCGAGCTTGCGCGGATCGGCCTGGGCGCGGGCGAGCTGGCTGAGCCAGAACTGGTTGGTGACCTGGGCCTTCTGCAGCGAGTCGATGCGCGGCTTCTTGGCCCGCTGCAGTTCGTCGGGCGTCGGACCGCTGGCGCGCAGGTCGGCGGCGATCTTGGCGACCGCGGCGTAGAAGCCGTCGACCTTCTGCGGCGGCACCTCGACGGAGGCCGCGATATAGCCCCAGCCGGTCCAGACCAGGCTGTGGGTCGATCCCGCCGACGGTGAGTAGGTCACGCCTTCCCCGTTCCGCAGCTGCTCGGTGAGACGGATGGTCATGACCTCGCCGAGCACCGAATCCGCCCGCGCGCGCTGCGCATCGGACCAGAAGTCATCGGTGGGCCAGGCGATATAGGCGATCGCCTGGTCGGCGCGGCCCTTGTGGGAGAGCGCCAGCGGTTGGGCGTTGGGCCCGGGGAAGCCCACCCGGCGCTGGGCCTCCGTCAGGGGCGCGGGCTCCGCCCGCGGGGGCAGGGCGCCGAAGGTGCGGGCCACGGCCTCGGTGGCCTTCTCCACGGAGATGTCGCCCACCACGACCACCTCGATCGGATCATTGGCGAGATGCGGCGCGACCTGGGCCTGCAGGTCGGCGAGCTTGGCGCCCGAAATTTCCTCGCGGCTGGGGAAGGTCCAGCGCCGGTCGCCGGCGTGCAGCAGGCCGGGCAGGTCGCGGCTGACCACGCCGGAATCCGTCGACTCATACTGGTCCTGCAGGGTCTTGGACGCATTGCGGATGCGGTCGAAGCCCTGCGGCCGCCAGCCGGGCTCGGAGGCGTAGGCGGCCAGCACCTGCATCTCGGTGGGCAGGTCGTCGCGGCGGGTGGAGCCGCTGAGCACGAAGGCGTCCTCGACGATGCCGAACTGGGCGTCGAACATCTTGGCGGCGAGCACCCGCTCCAGGTCCTCGCTGCTGATCTTCTTAAGGCCGCCCTCGGTGAGCGCGCCGGCGGCCCAGCTCAGGCTCTGCCGGTCCTTCGGCAGGTCCTGCAGGCCATGGCCGATGTTGACGCGCACCAGCACCTCGTCGTCGCGGAACTTGGTGGGCTTCACCGTCAGCCGCACGCCATTCTCGAAGCGCACGAAGGTGGTGTCCAGGTCGGTGACATCCTTGGTTTCGGCGACCTTGCCGGCGGGCCCGAAGCTTTCATAGGGCCAGGCGACCTCGGCCGGCGCGGCGGGCGGGGTCACGGCCACGTTCTGCGAGGCGGTGAGAGCGGCCAGGACGGTCTGGTCGCCGCCCTCGACGGGCTTGGGCGAGGCCATGAACAGCAGCGGTCCGGAGCCCTTGAACATGTCGCGCAGGGCGGCCGAGACGTCGCCGGCCTTCATGCCCTTCACGGCGTCTTCGAACAAGGCGAGGTCCTGGGCGGGGCTGGTGACCACTTCCTGGTCGGGGAGCGAGCCCGCGATCTCCTCGGCTAGCTCGGACTGGCGGCGGGTGGCGGCCCCGGCCGCGCGAGCGCGCAGCAGCGCGCGGATCTCGACGATCTCGCGGTCGAGCTCGTCCTGGCGGACCCCGTACTGCGCGGCGCGGCGGGTTTCCTGCTCGATCGATTGCAGCGCGGTGCGCCAGCGGTCGGGTTCGGCGCTGGCGTAGACCATGGTGACCTCGGCGGAGTGCTCCTGGTCGGACTTGAAGGCCGCGGCGTTAAGCAGTGGCGGCTGCGGCGAGCGGGCGATCGCGCCGAAGCGGCGGTTCATCACCTGGAATCCCAGCATGCGGGCGAGCTCGCGGCGGCGCTTGGCCAGGGTGTCCGCGCTGAGGTCCGGCGGCCGGACCCACATCAGTTGCATGCTGAGGGGCGCGCCGGGCTCGATGACCAGGCGGGCTTCCGTTCCGCGCGGCTTGACCTGGCCCAGGTCCGGGTCGGCGCCGGTCGGGCCGACGGCGGTCCAGTCGGAGAAGCGGGCTTTCACCTTGGCTTCCATGGCCACGGGATCGAAGTCGCCGACCACCACGAGCACGGCGCGGTCGGGCCGGTAGTAGCGGTGATAGAAGTCGGCGATGCGGCTTACCGGCGCGGTCTTCAGCACATCGACCTGGCCGATCGCATAGCGGGTCGGCAGGCGCTGGCCGGGCAGCAGGAAGTCCAGCCGCGACTTGTAGATCCGGTAGGAGGGCGTGTCCCGCGTCCGCTCTTCGGAGAGCACCACGCCGCGCTCATGGTCCATGGCGGTCTGGGCGAGGGTGAGGTTGGAGGCGGTCTCGCGCATCAGCATGAGCGAGGTGTCGACGGTCGCGGTGTCGGTGTGCGGCAGGTCCAACTTGTAGATGGTCTGGGAAAAGTCGGTGGAGGCGTTGGTGTCGGCGCCGAAGGCCAGGCCCTGGCGCTGCAGGATCTTGATCATCTCGTTCTCGGGCACGTCCTTGGAGCCCTTGAAGGCCATGTGCTCCAGGAAGTGGGCGAGGCCCTGCTGCGGGTCGGTCTCCATCAGCGAGCCGGCGCCGATCCATAGACGGATGGCGGCCTGGCCCGGCGGGATCGCCTGGCGACGGATGGCGTAGCGCATGCCGTTCGGCAGGGCGCCGAAGCGGGTGTCGGGGTCGACCTTCACATCGGATCGGGCCTGCGGCCACTCACCGGGCTTCAGCTTCGGGGCTTGCGCCGCGGCGGGGCCTCCCACGCCCGGGAGGTGCGGCAAGTGTGGAAGGGGGAGGGCGGAGGCGGCGCTGATGGCCAGGATCGAAAATGTGGCGGCGAGCGCGAGGCTCGCGCGCAGAGGACGGGTCATCAAGTGGTCCTGAAGTCTCGTGAAGGTTGCGCAACAAAGCCGAGGCCCGTGGCGGCGGCAAGGCAAGAAGACGGCGGCAGGTCGCAAGCGCGGCGTTTAGCGCCTAAATGGGAGCCGATGCCCAACTATCTGTTCCAAGAGACGCCCGCGCGCGGGCCCTGGTCCGGCGGCGATCCGCAGCCGGAGGAGGGCCAGCCGGTCCGCGAGCCGATGTTCAACGCCCCCTGGCCGGCGCTCGCGTTGGTGGTGGTCATCGTCGGCGGCTATGCGGTGCAGTCGCGCTTCCCGATGGAGGCGGTGGCCGGCGCCTACGCCTTCGCGCCGGCGGCGCTCGGGCAGGGCCGCTGGTGGACCCTGGTCACGGCGATGTTCCTGCACGGCAGCTGGGCGCACGCCCTGATGAACGCGGCCTTCGCGCTGGCCTTCGCGACGCCCGTGGCGCGGTTCTTCGGGATGCGGGCCCTGGGAGTCCTGGCCTTCTTCACGTTCTATGTGGCCTGCGGCGTGCTTTCGAGCCTGGGCTACGCGGCCCTGCATTTCGGAAGCCCGGCCGCCCTGGTGGGGGCCTCGGGCGCGGTCTCCGGGCTGATGGGCGCGGCGTCGCGGCTGATCGCCGGGCACGGCCGGATCGGGCGCATCTTCTCCTCAGCAGTGATCGGCATGGGCGCGGCCTGGGTGATCGTGAACCTGCTGGTGGGCGTGGTGGGCTCCGGCTTCGTGCCCGGCTCGGGCGGGGCCGGGATCGCCTGGGAAGCGCACCTGGCGGGCTTCCTGGCTGGCGTCCTGCTGATCAGCCCCTTCGCCTGGCTGGCCCGCCGAAGCTGAGGCGCATCACGAGCGCGTGCTTTGCCCCCGCCGCGATCTTGCGTGACGATGTTCGCCCATCGGAAGAGCGAGGGAGAAGCGGAATGCTTGTCTCGCAGATCCTCAAGGCCAAGGGCGACCTGGTCTTCACCATAGCCCCCTCCGAAACCGTCTCCGCGGTGGCCGCCCTCCTGCACGCCAGGCGGGTCGGCGCGCTGGTGGTGCTCGAGGCCGAGCAGGTGGTGGGCATCGTTTCAGAGCGCGACGTGGTCCGCGCCCTGGCCAGAGACGGGCCGGGCGCGCTCAACATGCCGGTCTCGCGCTACATGACCAAGGACGTCCAGTTCGCCGAGCCTGGCGAGACGGTGGACGCCCTGCTCGGCCGGATGACCGACCGGCGCATCCGCCACCTGCCGGTCTGCAAGACCGAGCGGCTGGTGGGCCTGGTTTCCATCGGCGACCTGGTGAAGGCCAAGATCTCCGAGGTCGAGGCCGAGGCCGATGGGCTGAAGGCCTATATCGCCGCGAGCTAGGAATACCCTCCAGTGGAGGGCTGGAAGCCGGCCGCCCGCCGGCGAAAGGGGCGGGGAAGGTGGAAATCCTTCCCCGCCCGTCTTTTTGAGCGCCTATGAGGTTCCCTATATGTTCTTGAGAGCGTAGCGACTCCGTAGGATCGTCGTGGCCTCGCAGATCGAGAGCGGGCTGAATGATGGGCGTTGACGGCTGGGGATCAGAAGACGACCGGGGCGAGGCGACGACGGTTTCACCGCTGGTCGTTCAGCCGCCGAAGCTTTCGGACCGGCCGGGCTGGAGGCTTGCGGCCGATGTCGCGGGGAAGCTCTGGAACGCGCCGAACACGGCGCTGGGCCTGCTCTACGGCGGCGCGGGGATGGCGGTGGGAGAGGTCAGCCATCTGCTGGGCCTGCAGAAGCGGGCTCCTGGCGTGCAGTGGCGGGACAACGCCGTGCAGTTCACCAATAATCCGCTCGGGGGCGCGGGCGCGGTCACCATTGGGAACACCACGACCTACAGCGATGATCCCTACAGCCCCGAGGGCAGACGCGCTTGGGCGCGGGCAGAGGCAAACGAAGGCCACCCGGTCTGGGAGCATGAAAGGCAGCATACGATCCAAGGTCAGCAGCTGGGGCCGCTCTACCTGCCTTCGAATCTGCTGGGCGGGGTGAATGCCCTACTTCACGGCGAGGACTGGTGGGGGAAGCACAATTGGAACGAAAGAGGGCCCAAGTCGAACCCTCCGCGGCCATGGGCGAACGACGAAGGATGAGGGCTTGGCCCTTGGTCGCCGCGGCGGTCCCCCTGCTGATGGCGGGATGCGACCAGCGTACGACCGCCAGGTTTCATAATCTGACGGAAAATCCTTTGACCCTTTACGTCGACTCGGGCGCGCCGGTCGCCGCGAAATCCGGTCTCGAGATCGCGCCGGGGCGCTCGGCGAGCCTTGCGTCCTGGAGGATATTGGACACGCCTCTGGAGCTGAGAACGAGGGACTGTCGCTACGCCTACCGCGCCATCTCAAGCCGGGAAAGAGGGCTTCAACGCCGTGTGGGGCGTCCAGAGCGTGCTGGACGTGCATCCCGATCTGCGGATTTCCCTGAAGGGGTGGTGGGGCTACGGCTTCACCTTCACGCCGGCCAAGGCGCAGCCGAAGGGCTGGCCGCTGCAACCCTTGTCCAAGACCTGCCCTTAGCTCGCCGACCGCAAGATCTCCGCGCCGCCGGAGGCCGCGGCGTCGGCGAGGCTGTAGCCCTCCAGCACCTCGGCGGTGGCGTCGCGGGCGCGGAGCAGGGCTTCGCGCAGCG
>JAQGIX010000256.1 GCA_028290925.1 Phenylobacterium sp.
GGTGGACGGCGGCCGCGCGCTGGCGCGGAAGCAGAGGCCTGGGAACACCCGCCGCGCGCCCGGCCGGCCAGTGGCGCGACGCTCGCCGTGACCCTTGGGACCTGCAGCGCCGGCCGCCTCGGCGCGGGCCGCGATCCGCGCCTGCTCGATCACTTCGCGGGTGGAGCGCGGCCGGCCGTCTTCGGCCTCCGGCTCGGCGTCGTCCTCTTCGATGAAGGCCACCGGAGCGGCCTCGGACAGCGGGGCGAAATCTTCCGGGAGCGAAAGCACCTGGCGCGGCGGGAGCGGAGCGCCCTCGATGTCGGTCGGCGCGGGCTCGGCGCGGGCGAACAGCTCGGGGCCGAACGGATGCGCCGGCGGCGGATCGTCGGCGGCGGTTTCCGCCAGCCGCTCGCGGGTTCCGGCGAGGCTGGTCTCCAGACCGGTGCGGGCGTCCTCCAGGAGCTTGCCGGTGCGTTCCTCGTTCTGGCGCAGGCGCTCGGCCACGTCGCCGGAGAGCCGCTCGTGGCGGTGCTCCATGCGCTCCGTGACGCGGGTCACCTGCTCGCCGACGTCTTCGATGGCCTGGGCGGTGCGGCGTTCGGACTGGGCGACCCGGTCGGTCAGCCGCTCGGTGACCCGGCCGATCTCGGCGCCCAGCTTCTCCAGGGCGTCGGCCTGGACCTGCTCGGCGCGGCTCAGGCGGCTTTCCACCGCGGCCCCGATGCGGACGATCTCGCCGCCCACCTGCTCGACGGCCTGGGCGCTCTGCTGCTCGGCCGAGGCCAGCCGGCGGTTCATCGCCTCGGCGAGCGCCAGCACCTCGCGGCCCATGCGCTCGATGGCCTGGGCGGAGCGCTGCTCGGCGGCGCGGACGTGACCGGCCATCTCGGCCATGCGTTCATCGACGCCCTCGGCGCTGGAGGCCTGCAGGCGGGCGACCGCCTCGGCCCGGGCGTCCTCGACCCGCGCGCCGAGCTCGGCGGCCAGGGTTTCCAGGCGCAGGTCGACGTCCAGCGGGGCGCCGCCCTCGACGGAGCGCAGCCGCGCGTCAAGCGTCGCGAGCGAGGATCTCAGGCCGTTCACCGCCTCGGCCGTGCGGGCCTCGGCGCCGGCCAGCCGGTCGGCCAGACGCGCCGCGACCTCGTCGGCCAGCGCGGCCCGGGCTTCGGCGCCTGGGCCATAGATGGCGCGCAGGGCCTGGTCGGAGCGGGGTCCGACTTCCTCGCGCGGGCCTTCGCCCTCGAGGCGCTCGGCGACGTGATCCAGACGGGTGGTGACGGCCAGGCCGCCACGCTCGGCGGCCTCGATGCGGGCGACCGCCTGGCGGACGGAATGCTCGACGCCGGCGATGGCCAGGCCGGTGCGGGTCTCGGAGGCCTCGATGCGGTCGGTCAGCCGGTCCAGCACCAGGGCGACGCGGGCGAGATCATCCGGCCGGCCGGTCCCCGTGACGCTGGCCAGACGCACGCGGGGCGCATCGGGAAGGCGGCGAGGACGGTCGTGGAAATCAGCTTCGGAGAAGACCTCCTCAGGCACGTCGTCCTCGAGAATGACACGGTTAAGCCACTCGCCTAACGTCATTCCGGAACGGCGGGCAAGGTCCTTGGCGACCTCGCGAGCCTTTGGGTCGATCCCCTTGACGCTCCAGGGCGCCCCCGCGGTCATCGAATCGTTCTCCAGCCTCCTAGGGACGCTAACCACCGTTTGTTGGGGTGTAAACGCAACCCAGACGCTAGATGTTGGGTCGCCGCCCCGAATTCTGTGGACGGGAAGGCTTCGCGAAGGCGGTGCAGCTTTGGCGATTGCGGCCAAGGTGCGGTAGGCGGTCGCAGATGAGCTTGTCGGTGACGCTTGGCCTGTGCGGCCTGTTCCTGGGCCTGGGCGTCTTCTGCGGCTGGCGCGGCGCGCGGCCGTTCGATCCGCGCCGCGGGCCGCGGCTGATCCCCTACCGCTTCCTGATGGTGCTGTGCGGCGCGGTCGCGCTCTATCTCCTGGCCCACGTGGTCAACCTGCTGGGCGTGACGACCGGGCGCTAGAGGGCCGGCACGGGTTCCGGCGCCGGGGCTTCCTCGGGCCGCTTCGGGCGCTTGGCGAGGCCGGCCATGCCGCCGGAGGAGAGCAGGCCCACGTCGGCCAGCAGCAGCGGGATCGTCCAGCGGCGCGGGGCGGCGATGTAGCGGGGCTGCCAGAGCGGGTCGTACTTGTCCTTGTACCGGCGCACCCCCTGGAAGTTGTAGATTTCCTCGCCGCGCTCGAAGAGCAGGCGGCCGACCCGCGACATGATCGGCGCCAGCGGCCGGTCCTCCAGGCCCGCCAGCGGCGCCATGCCGAACTCGAAGGCGGCGTAGCCCTCGGCGCGGCCCCAGGCGATCAGCTCGACGAACAGGTAGTCCATGATGTTCTTCGGCGCGTCGTCGGCATAGCGCATCAGGTCCATGGAGAAGGCGCTGCGCGCCGCGGTGACCCAGATGTTGGCGAAGGCCACCGGGCGGCCGTGGTTGCGGACCACCGCGATCGGGAACTCGGCGACGTAGGCCGGCCAGAAGCCGCCCATGGAAAAGCCCTTCTCGCCGCCGGCGTGATGCGACAGCCAGTCGTCGGAGACCCGTTGCAGCTCGGGCAGGACGGCGCGCGCGGCCTCGCCGGAGATCACCTCGAAGCTCGCCCCCTCCTCGCCCGCCTTGCGCCAGGCGCGGCGCAGGTTGCCGCGCTTGCGGCCCTCGATGGAGAAGGTCTCCAGCGGCACGGTGGCGGATTCGCCGACCTTCTGGATGGAGAAGCCGAGCTCGACCACGTCGGGCAGGTCGTCGGCCGCGAGGCCGTAGAGGCCCGGGCGCGCGGCGTGGGCATCCGCCAGCTCGCGGAAGCGCCAGAAGAGCTCCAGCCGCTCCTCGCGCCGGCCGACCGGCGAGCCCAGCGCGATCCAGCTGCGGCCGCGCACGCCGAACATCAGGAAGCTGTCCCCGGAGGCCGAGAACAGGAACCGCTTGTCGCCCAGCAACGCCAGGTTGGACGACGGCTCGGCGACCTCGGCGGCGGCCAGGATCTGGCGCACCCGGGCGAACTCCGGATCGGCCTCGCCGGTGACCGGCGGCGTGGCGGCCGAGGCGAACAGCCGCCACAGGCCGAAGGCGAACAGGCCGAGCGCCGCGCCGGCCCAGGCGCGGATGGCCCGCTCGGCGTCGGCGTCGACCATCACCCGCCACCAGGCCTGGTCGGCGTAGTCGGCGTGCTGGAAGGACCACAGGCCCAGCAGGCCGGCGCCGGCCACCGCGCAGGCGGCCGAGACCAGCCAGCCCGGGGTGATCTCCATGCGCGTCAGCCGCGCCCGCCGGGGGAAGGCGGCGCGGACCGGGGCGAGCAGGACCAGGAGCGTGCCCAGCGCCGCGGTCTCCTCCCAGTTGAGGCCCTTCAGCAGGGTGAGCGGCGTGGCGGCGGCCAGCACCACCATGGTGGCGGCCCAGGCGGCGTCCAGCCGGGCCCGCAGCCCGAAGGCCAGCAGGATCAGCGCCAGGCCGAGGATGCTGCAGATGAAGTGGCTGGCCTCGATCAGATAGACCGGGGCGACCTCCAGCAAACGCATGAAGCGTACCGGCACGGACGGCGTGGCGCCGGACGCCAGCAGCATGACGCCGGCGGCCAGCGTCAGGACGGCGGCGGTCCAGGGCGCGGCGGCCAGCGCGGCGGGCCGCAGGTCCTTGAGAGTGCGAATGAGGTCCATCGGTCCTTTGAGCCCGGCGGCGCCTTATAGACCTGATTTGCGCGAGGCGGCGTGCGGCGAAGTCGATCAAACAACTGTTTCGTTCTGCTTTGCGGGGCGGAGCGGCGGCGCTAAGGTGGGGCCTCGAATTTCCCATTAGATTACGTGGAGGACGCCATGGCCGACTTCGGCGGCGCCGATCTCGAGGCTTTCCGGTCCGACGTCCGCAGCTGGCTGGAGGCGAACTATCCGCCCGAGCTGCGCGGAGCCGAGGCCAAGACCGATCCGGAAGCCGTCTGGGGCGGCCGCGCCTTCGAGGGCTCGTCCGATCCGCAGATCGTCTGGATGAACCGGATGGCGCAGAAGGGCTGGACCGCGCCCACCTGGCCCAAGGACGTCGGCGGCGGCGGGCTGACGCCGCAGCAGGCCCGCGTGCTCGACCAGGAGCTCAGCGCCGGCCGCTATCGCCCCGCCCTGCTCTCCTTCGGCCTGTGGATGCTGGGTCCCGTGCTGCTCGAATACGCCAATGACGAGCAGAAGAAGGCGCACCTGCCGAAGATCGTCCAGGGCCAGATCCGCTGGTGCCAGGGCTACTCCGAGCCGGGCGCGGGCTCGGACCTCGCGGGCCTGCAGACCCGCTGCGAG
>JAQGIX010000275.1 GCA_028290925.1 Phenylobacterium sp.
CGGAGATGTACTTGCGGCCGGCCTCCTGGGCGCAGGCGACGCAGTCTTCCAGGCTCTGGCGGTTGCGGACGCTGGCCAGCTTGATGAGCATCGGCAGGTTGAGGCCGGCGATCACCTCGGCCTTGGTCTGCTCCATCACCGAGATGGCGAGGTTCGAGGGCGTGCCGCCGAACATGTCGGTGAGCAGGATCACGCCCTGCCCGGAATTGACCCGTCCACAGGCGGCCAGGATGTCCTGGCGGCGGCGTTCCATGTCGTCCTCGGGACCGATGCAGATCGCCTCCACCGCGGCCTGCGGTCCGACGACATGCTCCATGGCGAAGATGAACTCCTCGGCCAGCCGCCCGTGCGTAACGATCACGAGCCCGATCATGCCAGTGCTCTCAAGGGGTATCCCCACCCGCCGCGGCTCGAAAACCTTGTCCGCGAGCGGAGCTACATACGCCTGTTAACAGCCTCGTCAAACCTCGCCAGAGCGCGACTGAGTTTCGCAGGAGCCGAGGCTTCCAGGGCCGCAATCGTCACAATCGGCAGGGAAACGCCGAGCAGATCGGCCGTCTGCGGCTCCGGCAGGCGTTCGGGCTCGCCGCAGCGGACCACCAGCACCACTTCGGCCAGCGGCAGGGCGATGACCGGCTCCAGGCCGAGGCCGCGGACCTCGATCAGGCCGGCCAGCGGCGCCGGCGCGCGGCCGAACAGCCGGCCCTGCGAGACCCACAAGGCCACCCGGTCGTCGGCCACCAGCCGGCAGCCGCGGTCCAGCATCCGAAGGGCCAGGTCGCTCTTGCCGGCCCCGGACGGTCCCTCGATCAGCGCGCCGCGCCAGCGCGCGCCGAGCCGCATCGCGATGAGGCCGGCGTGGCGGATCATCCCTTGGCCTCGGGCAGGGTGACGATGAACATGGCGCCGCCGATCTCGCCGTTCGGCAGCATGCGGTTCGCCGCCCGGATCGCGCCGCCGTGCGCCTGGGCGATCTGGCGGGCGATCGACAGGCCCAGGCCCGAGTTGCCGCCGAACGCCGCGCCCTTCGGCCGCGAGGTGTAGAACCGCTCGAAGACGGTCTCCAGGTTCTCCGGCGGGATGCCGGGCCCGCTGTCGGCCACCGTGGCGATGACATGGCCCCTGGCCTTGGCGAGGCCCAGCACCACCTCGCCGCCCGGCGGCGAGAAGGAGCGGGCGTTGTCCACCAGGTTGCGGAAGACCTGGCTCAGCGGCCCCTCGCGGCCCATCACGGCCGGAGACTCCAACCCGCCGGGCGGCTCGAAGCGGACCGCCACTTCGCCGGGCCTGGCGGTCGCCTGATAGAGCGCCACCACGTCGAACATCAGCCGCTCGAGGTCGATGCGCCGGGGCTGGTCGCGCGACAGCTCGGCGTCCAGCCGCGAGGCGTTTGAGATGTCGGTGACCAGCCGGTCGAGGCGCTGCACGTCGTTCTTGAGGATGGACAGCAGCCGATCGCGGGCCGCGGGATCGTTGACGATGTCGAGGGTCTCCACCGCCGAGCGCAGCGAGGTCAGCGGGTTGCGGATCTCGTGGGCCACGTCGGCGGCGAAGCGCTCGATGGCGTCCATCCGCTCGGACAGGGCGTCGGTCATGTCCTCCAGGCTGCGGGTCAGGTCGCCCAGCTCGTCGTCGCGCTTGGCGAGGTCGGGCAGGGAGATGGCCCGGGCGCGGGAGAGGCGCACGCTGTCGGCGGCGCGGGCCAGCCGCCGCACCGGCTGGGCGATCAGCCGGTTGAGCAGCAGCGACGAGGAGAGGGTCACGGCGATGGCGATCAGGATGAAGGGGATCAGCGCGGCCCGTTCGCGGGCGATGATCGCGTCCACGTCGTTGGCTTCCAGGGTGAGCACGCCCAGCACCGCCTGCACCCGCTGGATGGGAATGGAGACCGAGACCACCCGCTTGCCGTCCTCGCCGACCCGCATGCCGGCCCAGCGCTGGCCGGCCAGGGCGTGCGCCACCTCGGCCTGCAGCTGCTGATGGGCCTGTTTCGCATTGGGGCCGCCGCGCAGGCGGGCCAGCTCGGAGCGCAGGCCGCCGGTCTCGCCCCGGCGCTTGGCGGGCGGCAGCACCCGCAGCTGCACGCGGTCGGCCACCCAGTCGCTGTCGGCCACCGGGCGGCCCTGGGCGTCGAACAGCCGGGCCCGCTGGGTCTTCGGATTGGCCAGCATCTGCAGCATCTGGCTGCCGAGCGCGGAGTTCATCATCGGCTCGGGATCCCCGGCCGTGGCGTACTCGTCCATGATGGTGGCGATCAGCTCGCCCTGGGTGGTCAGGCTGTCGATGCGGGCGTTGACCAGCCCGCGCCGCAGCTCGTTCAGCACCAGGGCCCCGGAGATCAGGATCGCCAGGCCCAGCACGTTCAGGGCGATGATCAGGCGGCCGAGGCGCGAGCCCGGGAGCCAGCGGAAGCTCGATCGCCTCGCGGTGCGCTCAGGTCTCGCGGTATCGGTATCCGACGCCATAGAGGGTTTCGATCGCGTCGAACTCGGGGTCCACTTCACGGAACTTCTTGCGCATTCGCTTGATGTGGCTGTCGATCGTACGGTCGTCGACATAGACCTGATCGTCGTAGGCCGCGTCCATCAGGTTGTCGCGGCTCTTCACGAATCCGGGCCGTTGCGCCAGCGCCTGCAGCAGCAGGAACTCGGTCACCGTCAGCTTCACCGGCTTGCCGTCCCACAGGCAGTCGTGGCGCGCCGGATCGAGGGTCAGCTTGCCGCGCTTGATGGCGCGCGCGCTGGCCTCGGCCGCCGCGGCGGCCGGGCTCATGGCCGCTTCCTCGCCGTCGATGCCGGAGCGGCGCAGCACCGCCTTCACCCGCTCGATCAGCAGGCGCTGGCTGAACGGCTTGTGGATGTAGTCGTCGGCGCCCAGGTTGAAACCGAGGATCTCGTCGATCTCGTCGTCCTTGGAGGTGAGGATGATGACCGGCAGGTCGGTGGTGCGGCGCAGCCGGCGCAGCACATCCATGCCGTCCAAGCGCGGCATCTTCACGTCGAGGATGGCGAGGTCGGGCGGCTCGTTCTCCAACGCCGCCAGGCCCGCCGCGCCATCGAAATAGGCTTTGACGGTGTGGCCGTGGCTTTCCAGCGCGAGGCTCACCGACGTGACGATGTTCTCGTCGTCGTCCACCAGGGTGATCTTGGCCATTGTGGGTTCGAAGTCTCCTTCGGCGAAAGGTGAAGCTATTCGGCCTGCACCGTGGCCTCAATGGGGCGCACGCAAGGACCGTTCCGGCCGGTCAACGTAGGCTTAAGGTTGATGATGGACCTTAGGGGCCGTCTCCGGGGGGAGCTGACAGTAAGATGGGTAGTGGGCGCGTGCATTTCGAGGTCTATGTCCGAAAGACGCCGGGCTCCTCCTGGACGTTGGAAATGGCCACCGAGAACCGGGCCGCCGCGGTCAGCGCGGCGGAAGGTCTCGTGCGTGACGGCCGGGTCGCGGCCGCCAAGGTCACCAAGGAAACCCTCGACGAGGAGACCCGCGAGTTCCAGACGGTCACCGTCTTCAAGGCGGGCGACACCGCCCAGGCGCCCAAGAAGGTCATGGTGCGCGAGGACGTCGAGCCGCTCTGCGTCACCCCGCAGGACCTCTACACCATCCACGCCCGCGAGCGGATCGGCCGGCTGTTGGAAGGCTGGCTGGAGCGCAACCACGCCACCCCCTTCGAGCTGCTGCACCGGCCCGACCTGGTCGAGCAGCTGGAGACCTCCGGCACCGACCTGCAGCACGCCGTCCAGAAGATCGCCATCCCCGAGGCCCAGGCCCGCGGCTGCTCGGTGCACGAGATCATCCGCACCTTCCACGCGCTGATCGAGCGGGCCATCGACCGGCTGCTCTCGGACGGCCGCAAGGGCAAGCTGCCCGACGTGGACAAGGAAGGCTTCGCGGCCGCCGCCGAGCGCATCGCCCACGATCCCGACCGCGGCTACCTGCTGGGCGCGGGCGTCGCGGCCTCGATCGCGCCGGCCCGCGGCTGGACCGAGAAGGTCACCCGCCTGCTCGACCTGGCCGACGCCGCCCCGGCCAAGGGGCCGGCCCGGGCGCTGGCGATGGCCACCCTGTCCCAGCCGCTGGCCGAGATCCTGGGCTCCAAGCCCGGCCTGGAGGACATCCTCGGCAAGGGCCTCGACCTCGGCGGCAACCTGGCGGCCATGACCCGGCTGGCGGCCGCCGCCTCCGTCGACGCCCTGATGAAGGCCGAGCCGTCGGTGGCCAAGGTGATGCCGCCGCTGTCGCCGGCCGCCCAGCGGCTGGCCGGGTGGCTGACCGACGAGGCCTTCACCCACGTCCGCGAGGCCATCGGCCAGCGCATCCTGCGCGAGCTGAACGGGCCCCGGCGCCTGCGCCCCGGCGATGCGGTCGCCGAGATCGACATCCTGCGGGCGCTGGCCATGTCGCTGACCGCGGCGGCCGGCAAGCTCCTGCCGCTGGAGGACGTCCAGGCGGCCTTCTCCACCCGCTCCAAGATGCTGGTGACCGGCGAGTTCGTGGAATCCTACCTGGGCGCCGGGAAGTCCTCGAAGGAGGAGGCCGAGGCGCTGGTCTGGCTCACCGAGAACATCATCGGGGCGGCCAACAAGCGCCAGGCCGGGCGCTGGCTGAAGGCGGTGATCTCCTCGCTGCGCTTCGAGAAGGAGTTCCGCAACGCCGCCGACAGCGCCGCCGGGCGCCTGGCGACGCTGGCCGACCTGCAACGCGCCGCCGGCCGCTGCGGCCTGGTGGAGGAGGATTCCGAGCCGATCCAGGTCAAGCTCGGCGACCTGGGCGGCTTCATCGAGGCCGACGCGCGCCTGACCGCGCAGCTGGCCAAGGCCAACGCCTCGGCGGTGCACCGCCTGACCCTGCTGCTGCGGCTGGCCAGCGGTGAATCCGCGCCGCTCGGGCCGGCCGCCGACCGCGCCAAGGCCGAGGCCATGAAGCTGGTCCGCCACGCCGACACCCGCGCCGAGCTCTCCCAGGCGCCCGGCCAGGTGGAGGCGGTCCGCGACCTCATCCAGCAGGCGGGACTGGCGGCGTAAGGACCATGCGGCGCCGCGACCTCCTGGTCCTGATCGCGCTTGCGCCCGCCGCCGCGCCGATCGCGGCCCTCGCGGCGGACGGCGACAAGAAGAAGAAATCCGGCGGCGTCTCCTACATCCCCATCGAAACCCTGACCGGGGCCACCACCAAGCCGGACGGCCGGCGCGGCGTGCTGACCGTGGAGGTGGGCCTGGACGTGCCGAACGCGGCCTTGCGCGCCCGCACCCAGGCGATCATGCCCCGGATCCGCGCGGCCTATGTCCAGACCATCATGATCTACGCCGCGGGCCTGCCGCCCGGCTCGGCCCCCAACGCCGACTTCCTGGCGGCCGCCCTGCAGCGCGAGACCGACCGCGCCCTGGGGCAAGCCGGCGCGCGGTTGCTGCTGGGGGCGATATTGGTGAATTAGCGCCAGATGCTCCCCTCCAGGGGGAGCTGTCGCAAAGCGACTGAGGGGTTGAAGGCCGGGCGTCCAGCGCTCGGGGGCTGCAACCCCCTCCGGCCCTGCGGGCCACCTCCCCCTGGAGGGGAGGATCTGGGCTTCTCACATCGCGGAAATGCCGCCGTCGAGTTTCAGCTCGGCGCCGGTCATGAACTTGCTCTCGTCGGAGGCCAGGTAGAGCACCGCGTTGGCGATGTCGTCGGGTTCGCCGATGTGGCCGAGCGGAATCTGCCGGGCCAGCTTGGCCTCGGCCTCATCCTTGCCGAACCGCTGGCGCAGCGGATCGAGGATCGGGGTGTCGATGAAGGTCGGGTGGATGGAATTGGAGCGGATGTCGAGCTTCTGCTTGGCGCAGTGCAGGGCGATGCCCTTGGAGAGCAGCCAGACCGCCGCCTTGGAGGCGTTGTAGGACGGCGAGTTGTGGGCGGCGATCAGGCCGGCGATCGAGGAGATGTTGACGATCGAACCCGGCTGGTGGCCGCGCATGTATTTGAGCGCGTGCTTGGTCCCGAGGAACACCGAATCCACGTTGACGCTCATCACCAGCTTCCAGTCCTCGAGGCTGAGGCTCTCGATGTCCCCGCCGCGGCTGATGCCGGCGTTGTTCACCAGCACGGAGATGCCGCCCATGGCCTCGTCGGCCTCCTCCAGGGCGAAGATCCACTGGTCCTCCTTGGTGACGTCCAGCGGGAAGGCGAAGGCGGTCCCCTCGCCGTGCGCGGCGTTCAGCTCGGCGGCGACCGCCTTGGCGCCCTCCAGGTTGATGTCGCCGATGCTCACCTTGGCGCCCTCGCCGGCGAGCTTGCGCGCCATGGCCGCGCCCAGCCCCTGCGCTCCGCCGGTGATGAAGGCCTTCTTGCCCGCGACCCGTCCTGGCATCCGATTTCCTCCTGCGTGTTCCTGTTTGTCGGCCACCTCTCCCCGCGCGCAGCGTGGGGAGAGGGTAGGGTGAGGGGGCGGCTGGAAGGCCCAGATCGCACCGATGGTTTAGCCAGCGCCCTCTGGCTGCGTCGCCTGGATGGTTGCGACGCCGCGCCTCCCCTCACCCTACCCTCTCCCCGCTTGCGGGGAGAGGCGACTAGTCCTTGGCGCCCAAGGCGCTCGCGGCCATGTCCATGAAGCCGGCCAGCGTCACGTCGAGCTCGGTGACCCCGTCGGCGTCGTGGGTGGCCAACGTCACCTCGACCCGGTTGTAGACGTTGAACCACTCCGGATGGTGGTCGAGCTTCTCGGCCATCAGGGCCGCGCGGGTCATGAACCCGAAGGCCGCGTTGAAGTCCCTGAACCTGAAGCTGCGCTGGATGGCGTCGCGCCCGCCCTCGGCGGCCCGCCAGCCCGGCAGGCGCTTCAGCGCCTCGGCGGCGCCGATCTTCGCAGGGCGGGTCATGCGGGCTGCTCCGCGTCGAAGGTGAGGCCGGTGGCGGCGGACAGCTCGGCCAGCGTCTGGTCGACGTCGACCACCTTGATCGCCGTCATGCCCAGCTGGTGGGCCGGCTTGCAGTTGATCCCCAGGTCGTCGAGGTAGATGCAGGACCCCGGCGCCACGGCCAGGAGCTCGCACATCATCAGGTAGATCTTCGGGTCGGGCTTGCGGACGCCGGCCTTGGAGCTTTCGATGATCGCGTCGAACAGCGGCATCACCTGGCCCATGGCCCCGGCCGCGCGCTGCTCGCCGTCCTGCCCGGGCGAGTGCTCGGAGACCACGTTGTTGGTGATGCAGCCCACCTTGAAGCCCGCCGCCTTGCAGGCCTTGAGCGCCGCCACCATCCGCGGCCGGAGCTCGCCCGAGAGCCTGGGCAGCACCTCGCGACCGCCGATCGGATGGCCGAGCGCCGTCGACTCCTCCAGGAACAGGCTGTCGAACCGCGCGGCGTCGATGTCGTTGCGCTCGAACAGCGCCCAGGCGTTGTCGTGCGGATTGGTGGCGTTGACGGTGCGGATGAAGTCCCTGGGCAGGCCCTTCTCGGCCTCCAGGCGGTTGAAGGCCTCGAACGGCGAGGAGGTGAACACCCCGCCGAAATCCCAGATCACCGCCCGGATACTCGAATTTGGCGCCATCGCACGCTCCGCCGCATCAACGGCGGCGGACGCTAGTCAGGCCGCGCGCCGAGGGCAAGCGGCGGCGATGGAATGCCGCAAAACGCATGATCATTCCCCGCCCTGTGCGGAGGTTGGGCCGGAGAATCCGATTGTACTGCGCCGCGGCATCTGGAGGGCGCGCGCCGGCCATGCCAGTAAGGCCGGCATGGGTTTCGACCGCCTTCCGCTCGCCGTCCGCTTCGGCCTCTATGGGCTGGCCACGGCCATCCTGCTCTACATGTGCCTGGCGCCCAGCAAGGCCCTGCCCAACAGCCACCTGTGGGACAAGGCCGAGCACGCCATCGCCTGGGCGGTGCTGGCGGGGGTGGGCCTGACCCTGTTCCCCGGCCGGCCGGTGGCGATCGTGGTCTTCGCCCTGGGGTTCGGCGTGCTGGTGGAGGTGCTGCAGACCGCCCTGCCGTTCGGCCGCGAGGGCGACTGGAAGGACTGGGTGGCGGACTGCGTCGGCGTTGCCGCGGCGTTGGCCATCTACGCCCTGGTCCGCCGCCTGCGCGCATGAGGCTGGTCCACCATCCGTGGGAGGAGGGCGCCGACTTCGCCATCGGCCTGAAGCCCATCACCGCCGACCGTTGGCTGGAGGGCGGCGAGGCGGATCCCGCGGCGCGCAAGGACCCGCTGTTCGAAGCCGCCCGCGAGCTGGTCTGGGCCGAGACCGAGGGCTCGCGCGACGGCCAGGCCGAGGTGCTGGCGCTGGTGGAGCAGACGCTGGGCCGCGCCGATCCGCGCACCGACCTGCCGCCACTCTACGCCGCCGCGCGCCGGGTCCCCGACGACCTCTGCCTGATGCAGAAGCGGGACGGCGAATGGCGGCTGACCGCACTGTCGCTGTCGGCCGGCACCTTCTTCACCGCCTCGGAGGTGATCGGCCGCAGCCTGGCCGAGCTGCACGGGCCGGTGGGCGGCTTCTCGGAGCGCTTCCTGGTCCGCGTGCAGCGCATCTTCGAGGGCCTGCGCCCGGAGCTGGTGCTCGAGCGGCGCAACTGGACGCTGGTCAATTCGCCCGAGCTTCACACGCCGCATTCGGCCGCGATCCGCGCCCGCATCGGCGGGATCGCCCCGGCGCAGGCCGGCCGGGCGCTGATGATCCGCGTCGAGCGCCAGACCCTGCGCCGGCTGCCCGAGACCGGCGGCGCGGTGTTCACCATCCGGGTGTGGCTGACGCCGCTGGAGGCCCTCGCCGAGGAGCCCGCACGCCTCGCCGCCTTCGCCGGCGCGTGGCGGGCCGCGACGCCGCAGTTCCGCGCCTACAAGCGCTTCGACCTCTACGACACGCTCGTGGAGGCTTTCCTGCACGGCCAGGGCGCCTAAGCTGGCGCTCGTGACGCAGCCCCATCTGTTCATCGCCACGCCCTGCCACGGCGGCCAGCTGACCATCGAGTACCTGCACGCGCTCGTGGCCCTGCAGGCCGCCTGCGAGGCGCGCGGCGTCGGCTGCCATGTGGACGACCGGGTCATCCCGCGGGCCCGGGCGCGGCTCGCCGCGGCCTTCCTGGCGCATGCGGAGGCGACGCACCTGCTGTTCATCGACGCCGACATCGGTTTCGCGCCGGAGAATGCCTGGCGCCTGCTGGCCGCGGAGAAGGACCTGGCGGCCGGGGTCTATCCGATCAAGCACCTGGACTGGGAGCGCATCCGCGCCGCGGCGGCCGCCGGCGCCGCCGACCTGCAGGCCGCGTCGCTGAGCTATGTTGTCCGCTTCATCCCCCACCCCCAGAACGCCGTGGAAGTGGAGAACGGCGTGGCCAAGGTGGCCTATGTCGGGACCGGCTTCCTGCTGATCCGCCGGGCGGCGGTGCGGCGGGTGGTGGACGCCCACCCGGAGCTGGTGGCCACCCTCGACGACGGCGCGGCCATCCCGATGGTGTTCGAGCCGATGATCGAGCCGGAGACCGGCGAATACCTCTCCGAGGACTACGCCTTCTGCCGCCGCTTCCGTGACCTGGGCGGCGAGATCTGGGCCGACGTCGAGGCCCGCCTCACCCACGTCGGCCACGCAACCTATTCCGGCAGCCTCATCCAGGCGCTGAAGCCCGGGTGAACCGCCAGGAGCCCGGCGCCGTGGGTGGCAGGCCGGAGCCTCCCACCCACTGCCCGGTCAGCGGCGATTGCCGCCGCCTGAGGCCTCGCCACCCTTGCGGCCAGCTTCCGAAGCGAGCTTCGGATCTTGCGAGAAGCTGCGCTTGTCGTCCGGCACGCTCTCGCCGCCCTTCTTGGCGATCTCACGTTGCTTGTTCTCGTCCATGGCCGCGAAGCCGCGCTTCGACGTACCCCGACCGGAGCTTTGTCCGCCCTGTTGATTGGCCATCGTCGTTCTCCCAGTTCGTCCTCGATAAGGATAAGGACGGCCGAAGAACTGTTGTTCTGGACTGAAGTTGCAGCTCCACAGCAATTAAAATGGGAGAGTTATAAGTCATATGTCGGATATCAGACAATAACACGCACTCAATCACAGTAACGCTTTCCTTGCTTCCGGGGCCGACCATGCGGAGCAATGACTGGGGCAGAGCCGCTTGAGGCGCTAGCTCACAGGCCGCCTTATGAGGTAGGAAGTATAGCGGCTCGGATTTTACCGGGGCCTTTTTTGATTATTATTACCTATGTTAACCTGAATCGGCGCGCGCAAAGTATATCGGCGGCTGAAGCAACCTTTTATGCCGCCCATACATTCATCCGACATCCCATCAGCTAAGCCTGCGGACGGGATGCTCCCGGGCGAGGGGGGCCCTGCGCGCATGACGAAGCCCGCGCGCAGGGCTTTCCTGCGCGGTCCCGCTCAGCGCGATGATGAGGTGAAAGCCCCCGCGGAAGCGCCCTTCTGCGAGGCGCCGCCGCGCCGGTCCCAAAGCCGCACGCCCAAGGGGAGCATGAACCACAGCGCCGCGGCGCACAGGGCGGTGGCCACGCCGCCGGCGATCGCCAGGGCATCGCTGTGGCTGGCCAGCTTGAGCGCGATGTAGAAATCGCCCGCCAGGCCGAGGGCCATGGGCGCCAGGGCGGCCAGCACGAGGGCCTGGCTGACCTTCTCCGCCCGCGCGGTGTCCTCGCCGCGTTCGGCGAGGCGATGGAAGGGGGCTGGCGCCATCAG
>JAQGIX010000278.1 GCA_028290925.1 Phenylobacterium sp.
GGCGACCGCTTCGTGTTCATCGAGGGCAACGCCCGCCTGCAGGTGGAGCACACCGTCACCGAGGAGGTCACCGGCCTCGACCTGGTCCGCATCCAGCTGCAGATCGCCGCCGGCCGCAGCCTGGCCGACCTGGAACTCGCCCAGGGCCAGGTCCCACCGCCGCGCGGCCACGCCGTGCAGGTGCGGGTCAACCTGGAGACCATGGCGGCGGACGGCTCCGCCCGTCCGGCCGGTGGTGTGCTCAGCGTCTTCGAGCCGCCCTCGGGCCCCGGCGTGCGCGTCGATAGCTTCGGCTACGCCGGCTACAAGACCTCCGCCCGCTTCGACAGCCTGCTCGCCAAGCTGATCGTCCATGCCGGCGCCGGCGGCCTGTCGCGCGCCGTGGCCAAGGCCTATCGGGCGCTGTCGGAATTCCGCATCGAGGGCTCGGCCACCAACATCGCCTTCCTGCAGAACCTGCTGGCCCACCCGGCCGTGGCGTCCGGCGCGGTGCACACCCGCTTCATCGAAGCGCACATGGGCGAGCTGGCCGGCGAACCTGCGGCCCATCCGAAGCTCTACTTCGACGCCGCCGCCCGCGGCGCGGCCCCCGCCGCCGGCCCCAAGCGCGCCGGCTATCAGGTGGACACCGTCGATCCCCTGGCCATCCTCGACCTCGGCAAGCAGGCGCCGGCCTCCACCGGCGAGGACGAGGAACCGGAAGGTCCCGAGGGCACGCGGCCGCTGCGCGCCCCGCTGCAGGGCACGGTGATCAACATCCAGGCCGCGGTGGGCGACGCCGTCCGCAAGGGCCAGGCGCTGATGATCATGGAAGCCATGAAGATGGAGCACGTGATCACCGCCGAGTTCTCCGGCGTGGTCCGCGAGATCACCGTCGCGGCCGGCGACACCGTCTTCGAGGACCATCCGCTGGCCTTCCTCGCGGAGAGCGAGATCGAGGGCGATGAGGGGGAGGCCGAGGAAGAGATCGACCTCGACTTCATCCGCCCGGACCTGGCCGAGGCCCTGGAGCGCCACCGCCTGACCCGCGACGAGGCCCGTCCCGAGGCGGTCGCGCGGCGCCGCAAGACCGGCCAGCGCACGGCCCGCGAGAACGTCGCCGACCTGCTCGATCCCGGCAGCTTCGTGGAATACGGCCCGCTGGTGATCGCCGGGCGCCGGCGTCGCAACACCGTCGACGAGCTGATCGCCACCACGCCGGCCGACGGCATGATCATGGGGCTGGGCTCGGTGAACGGCGCCCTGTTCGGCGAGCATAAGTCCCGCGTGGCGGTCATGCACTACGACTACACGGTGCTGGCCGGCACCCAGGGCGGCAACAACCACTGGAAGCTCGACCGGCTGAGCGAGCTGGCGCTGCGCTGGAAGCTGCCGGTGGTGTTCTTCACCGAGGGCGGCGGCGGCCGGCCCGGCGACACCGAGGGCGGCGGCTTCACCCGCGGCTTCGAGTTCTGGGGAAGGCTCTCGGGCGCGGTGCCGCTGGTGGGGGTCAATTCCGGCCGCTGCTTCGCCGGCAACGCCGCCATTCTCGGTTGCTGCGACGTGATCATCGCCACCAAGGATTCGGCGCTCGGCATGGGCGGCCCGGCCATGGTCGAGGGCGGCGGCCTGGGCGTCTTCCGGCCGGAAGAGATCGGCCCCATCAAGGTGATGCAGGAGAACGGCACCATCGACGTGCTGGTTGAGGATGAAGAGCAGGCGGTCGCGACAGCGAAGCAGTACCTCTCCTACTTCCAGGGCCCGCTCGCCGAGTGGTCCTGCGCCGACCAGCGCCTGCTGCGCCGCGCCGTCCCGGAGAACCGGCTACGGGTCTACGACGTCCGCAAGGTGATCGAGCTGATCGCCGACAAGGGCTCGGTGCTGGAGCTGCGCCCCAGGTTCGGCCTGGCCATGGTCACCGCCTTCATCCGGGTGGAGGGTCGGCCGGTCGGCGTGTTCGCCAACAACCCGATGCACCTGGGCGGGGCGATCGACAGCGACGCCTCCGACAAGGCCGCCCGCTTCCTGCAGGTCTGCGAGGCCTTCGACATCCCCGTCCTGTCGCTCTCCGACACGCCTGGCAACATGGTCGGGCCGGAGGCGGAGAAGACCGGTCTGATCCGCCACTGCTCGCGGCTGTTCGTGATCGGGGCCAACCTGACCGTGCCGATCTTCTCGGTGATCCTGCGGAAATCCTATGGCCTCGGGGCCATCGCCATGACCGGGGGCAGCTACCAGGGCTCGATGTTCGCCGTCGCCTGGCCCACCGGCGAGTTCGGCGGCATGGGGCTTGAGGGCTCGGTGAAGCTCGGCTACCGCAACGAACTCGCCGCCATCAAGGACCCGGTGGCGCGCAAGGCCAAGTTCGACGAGATGGTCGCCGCCGCCTACGCCCGCGGCAAGGCGCTCTCCCAGGCGCTCGGTCCCGCCCTCGACGACGTCATCGACCCGGCGGAGACCCGCAGGTGGCTGGTGGGCGGCCTGAAGAGCCTCCCGCCGCAGCCGGTCCGCACCGAGAAGAAACTCCGCTGGATCGACGCGTGGTGACTGCTGACGGCACGGTGGCGCGAGGCTGCGCTATGATCGCCGTCTGGAGGTGATCCATGGCGTACGACCCCAAGAGCCTTCAGCGCGTGTTTGAGACGGCCGCGCCGCCTGACATGGAGCTCATGTTCAAGCCGATGTTCGGCGGCATCATGGCCTACGCCGACGGCAAGGCCTTCGCCTCGCTCTCCAGCGTCGGCTTGGCGCTCAAGCTCTCCGGCGACGACTACACGGGCCTACTGGCTGTGCCGGGCGCGAGGCCCCTGCAGTACACGCCCGACATGCCGCCCTCGAAGTCCTACGTCGTGGTCCCCGAGGCCCTGCTCGCGGACCATGACGCCCTGCGGCCCTGGATCGTCCGCGGCGCGGCCAACCTGAAGCCCGCCAAGCCGCGCAAGGCGCGGGCGAGATAGAAGAGGCCAGCATGCCCGCCGCGCCCCGCGCTAGTGGCCGGGCAGCGGCTCGCAACTGGTCGCGGGACCCGCCGCGACCGCCGGGGCGGAGGCCCGGGCGGTCCATAGGCCGGGGTCCTCCAGCCCCATCCGCCAAAGCGCGACGCCGCGGACGCCCACGGGCTCGACCATCGCCCGCTGGCGGGCCACGTCGGACGCGTCCGCCCACCACACCTCGTGGCGGGTCCCGCCGGCCGCGCGATAGCTGAAGTGGGCGTTGGAGCCCGGCGGGTGCTCCACCGCCTGCCCAGTCTTCGCCGCGCGCTGCGCGGCCTGTGCGGCGGAGACCACCTCGGCCGTGCGGCCCTGCGGCCAGTCGTAGCCGTAGGAGGCGAGCGCCACGATGTAGCGGCGCGGGTCGGCCTGCCCGATCTTCGCCGTGAGGCTCGCCTTCAGCCACGCGTCCGCCGCGATGGGTCCCGCCGTCGAGGCCGCCCAACACTGGTCGTAGGCCATCAGCACCACGGCATCGACGTCGCGGGCGAGGTCTGGAGGCAGGCCATCTTCCGAGCTGATCGTGGCGGTCACCCAGAGCTCGCGGCCGGCCGCCTTGAGCCGATCCCGCAGATGCGCCAGGAACGCTGGATAGGCCGCCGTGGCCCGCGGCGTGAGGTTCTCGAAATCCACCACGAAGCCGTCGTAGCCGTCCGCCTGCGCCTGGCGGACCAGGGCGCGGGCGAAGGCCTGGGCCGCCGCCGGCTGCAGGATCACGGCCTCGGCCGCGGCCTTGTCCCAGATGTCGTCATGGGCGTTGGAGAGGATCGGCATGACCTGCGGCCGCCGCGCCGCGGCCGCCAGCACCGCATGGGCTTCCGGGTCGGCCTCCCAGCGGATCTCGCCCTTGGCGGAGACCAGGCTGCCCCACATGGGCGCGAAGACGTCGATGTCCTGGACGTGGGCCTTCAGGGAGGCCAGCGCCGGCGGCTCCCAGGGGACGTAGAAGGCGACGAACTGCGGCCGTGGCGGCGGCGCGGGTTCCCGCGCCCCCTGGGCCCCCGCGGCCGCAGCCGCCAGGGCGAGGGCGAGGCCGAAGATGAGCGGCCAGGAGTCGCCGTTGCGCATGGCTCTGTCTCTACGCCTGCGCAGCTAGTGCGGCACATAGGTGCGGAGCACGTCATCGACGATCCGCTCCAGCTGGCCCAGCGTGTTGCACTGCTTGGCCACGTGGGTGAAGCGCTGGTAGCGGTACATGACGCTGTCGCCCTGGCCCCAGTAGCTTTCGGGCTCGGGGTTCAGCCAGATCACGGCGCGGGCCCGC
>JAQGIX010000380.1 GCA_028290925.1 Phenylobacterium sp.
CGCGGCGGCGGCCGACATGGCGATCATCCGGGTGGCCTACGCCGCCGAACTGCCCGGCCCGGAGGAGGCGCTGAAGCGCCTGCAGGACGGCCAGCCCCAAGGCGGTCCTGCCGGCGGCGGCCCCTCGGGCGGCGGTGGCGGCGGGGGAGCCCCGACCAGCTCCGGCAGCGGCGGCGCGGCGGCCGTGGCCCGCTCGCCCAACCCGCAGATGCAGGTGCAGCCGGCCAAGGACCCGGCCGTCAGCCTGCAGACCTTCGAGGACATGATGGCGCTGATCGACGCGCGCCGCGACATCTCGCTCAAGCTGGACGTGGAGCGCTACGTCCGGCCGATCAGCTTCCGCCCCGGCGCCATCGAGTACGAGCCCGCGCCTGGCGCGCCGGCCAACCTCGCCCAGCGGCTGGTGGGGCGGCTGAAGGAATGGACCGGCGAGCGCTGGCTGATCGCCGCGCATGGCGGCGGCGGGGCCGAAAGCGCCTGGGAGCGCCAGAAGCGCCAGGAGCGCGAGGTCCGCGCCGAGATCGAGCAGGATCCCTTCGTCCGCGAGGTGATGGCCGCCTTCCCCGGCGCGGAGATCGTGGGGGTGCGCAACCTGGCCCAGCCGGAAACCGTGGCCGCGCCGGACGATGACAACGACAACGACGAGGACTGACGGTGAAGGACCTCTCCTCCCTGATGAAACAGGCCCAGGTCATGCAGCAGAAGCTGGCCGAGGCGCAGGCCAGGCTCGCCGAGCTGGAGGTCGAGGGGACCTCCGGCGGCGGCATGGTCAGGCTGGTGCTCAAGGGCTCGGGCGAGCTCGCCAAGCTGGATATCGACGAGAGCCTGATGACGCCGGGCGAGGGCGAGGTGGTGGCCGACCTGGTGGTCGCCGCCCACGCCGACGCCAAGCGCAAGCTCGACGCCGCCCAGGCCGAACTGATGCGCGAGGCGGCCGGCCCCCTGGCCGGGATGCCCGGCATGCCGAAGTTCTGATGCAAGCCGGGCGCATCCTGTTCGCCGCTCTCGCCGCGGCCGCCAGCGCCGGGGCGGCTTCGGCGCAAGCCTTACCGCCCGGGATCGCTGTGATGGTCGCCGGGGACTCGTGGAATCGCACGCTGCCCCGGGACCTCGCCATCGCCGCTCACGCTTACGACGACGCGCAGGTGAAGAGCGACAAGCCAGCTCTCCAGCGGCTGCTCGCCGACGACTATTTCCTGGCCAGCAGCTCCGGGCAGCTTGAGGGCAAGGCGGCGTTCATCGCCGATCAGACCGCCCCGGGCTATCGGCTCGAGCCATTCAAGGTCGAGGGGCCAATCAACAAGGTCATGGGCGACGTGGCGCTGCTCGGCGGGGTGGCGACGCTGACGGGCACGGACAGCGGTAAGCCGTATTCCGTGCGGCTGCGGTTCGTGGACGTCTGGGTCAAGCGCAAGGGCCACTGGCAGGTGCTTTTCACCCAAGCCACTCGCGATCCGGCGGCCTGAGCCTTGGCCGCCTCCGCCGGACCCGAGATCGAGCGGCTGATCAGCCTGCTCTCCAAGCTGCCGGGCCTGGGCCCGCGTTCGGCGCGCCGCGCGGCGCTCGCCCTGCTGAAGCGGCGCGACCAGCTGCTGGTGCCGCTGGCCGACGCCCTGTCGGAAGCCGCGGCGCGGGTGAAGATCTGCTCGACCTGCGGGTCGCTGGACACCCAGGACCCTTGCGCCATCTGCGCGGACAACAGCCGCGACGCGAGCCTGATCTGCGTGGTCGAGGAGGTGGGCGCGCTGTGGGCCATGGAGCGGGCCAGCGCCTTCCGCGGCCGCTACCACGTGCTGGGCGGCCTGCTCTCGGCCCTGGACGGCGTGGGGCCCGATGCGCTGCGCGTCGCCGCGCTGGTGACGCGCGCCATGGAGGGCGGCGTCTGCGAAGTGATCCTCGCCCTGCCGGCCACGGTCGACGGCCAGACCACGGCGCACTACCTGGCCGACCGGCTGGAGGGCGCCGACGTCTCGGTGACCATGCTGGCCCGCGGCGTGCCGGTGGGCGGCGAGCTCGACTGGCTCGACGACGGCACCATCGCCCAGGCCATGCGGGCCAGGCGGCCGGCCTAGTCCGCCGCCCATCCCCGCGGGGATGAGCGGAGTGGATGGCTCCGACTCAGTGTCTGGGCTAAAGAACAACCCATGAACGCCTTGCTCATCGTCACCCTGATCGCCGCCGCGGCGGCCGTGCTCGCGGTCTTCTGGGCCTTCAAGGAGCGCCTCAGGGCCGCCACGGCCGAGGCCCGCGTGCAGATGCTGCAGGAGCAGTCGGAGATGGTGCAGGCCCAGGCGACCCGCTCCGCCGAGAGCGTCGCCGAGGCGATCCTCAAGCGCAACGAGGAGGTGCAGGCCGGCCGTGAGCAGCTGGTGCAGGCCAGGCTCGAGGCGCAGCTGAAGCCGGTCGCCGAGACGCTGCTGAAGTTCCAGGAGCAGGTGGCGGCGGTGGAGAAGGTCCGCGCCGAGGAGACCGGCGGGCTGAAGGAGCAGATCGCGGCCCTGCTGCTGGCCTCCACGGCCACCCAGGACGAGGCGCGCACGCTGTCGGCGGCGCTGCGCCGCGGCGCCGGCGTGCA
>JAQGIX010000391.1 GCA_028290925.1 Phenylobacterium sp.
CGCTCGCGCACCGAGAGCGTACCGGCGCCCACCGCATAGGTCCGGCCGTCGCCGAACGGATAGGGCCAGGCGAAGGGCGCATGAATATGCCCGGAGAGCACCAGGTCCACCTTGGCCTCGGCGAGGGCGCGGGCGGCCACCTCGCCGCCCCAGACCCGCGCGGTCATCGGCCCGCCGATCATCTCGGTCAGCGGATGGTGGCAGACCACGATCCGCACGTCGCCGGCAGGCGCGGCCTCGAACCAGGCGGCCGCCGCCCGCGCCTGGGCCGCGGCGATCTGGCCCTTCGACCAGTTGAGGCGGGGCTGGGCGCCACGGGCGGTGTTGACGCCGCGCACCGCGAAGCCGTCGCCGAGGTGGGTTTGGGCGGCGGCCGGACCGATCGCGGCCTCGAAGCGGCGGAAGGGGGTCACGATGCGCTCCAGCCAGGCGAGGTAGGGCGCATCGTGGTTGCCCGGCGTGATCAGCCTTGGTCCCTTGAGGGTGGCCAGCCAGGCGGCGGCGGCCTCGAACTCGGCCACCTCGGCGAAGCGGGTGAGGTCGCCGGAGACCACCACCAGATCGAAGTTTCCCGCGTTGACGTGCTCGGCCACGGCCGCGACGGCCGCGGCGTTTTCGTCGCCGAAGTGGATATCGGAGAGATGGGCGAGCCGGATGGCCACGCGTCAGACGTCCTTCGGCAGCGCCAGGATGCGCACCACCGCCGGACGATAGGTGACTTCGGCTGCGGCGTGCAGCCGGAACAGTTCGCCGTCCAGCAACGCCGGGATGCCACGCGCCGCCCAGATCCGCGCCAGCCGGCAGCGCCGCACCTGCACCGCCGGATCGTCGCGCCAGTCGCCCAGCAGGGCCTGCACGCCGAGGCGGAAGGCGTCGGCCGCGCCGCGTACGTCCATCGCCGCCGCCTCCAGCGCCGGCTCCTCGTCGTCCAGGGCGCGGGAGGCGTGCGGGCACATGAACACCAGGGCCTCGGCCTTCTCCCGGGGACCGGCATCGATGGCGTAGCGCAGCCGGCCTGTGAAGGCGCGGCGGAAGGCGCGGCGGGCGCGGGCGAAGGCCAGCATCGGCTCGCGGAAGCGCGCGGCTTCGCGGGCGGGGCCCCAAAGCGCCGGAGAGCCCATGACGGCGGCCACCAGGAAGGGCCGGCCCTCGACCTCGCCGCCGCCGAGGGTCCGCTCCGAGCCCTGCGCGAGAGCGAGGGTCAGGGCGTCCTGCCAGGACCTGTCGCCGTAGATCGCGCGAGGCAGCATGTTCATGGTCCCGCCGGGCAGCGGAGCGAGCATCGGCCCCTTGGGCCCGCAGAGCTCGGCCGCGGCGCGGGCGGTGCCGTCGCCGGCCAGGGTGACCAGCAGGTCCGGACCGGCGTCCACCGCCGCCCTCAGGCAGTTGGCCAGGTCATGGGTCGGCGGGGCGCAGACATGGGCCTGCAGCCCGTGGGCGGCGAAGATCTTCTCGATCTCCTGGGGCGCGTCCTTGCCGACGCTGCCCGAGGCGAGATTGGTCACAACCTCGACGCGGCTGATGCGCCCCATGGGGCTTCGCCTTTTGATGGGCTCAGCGGGCGTCGGCGACTTTGGAACCGGCCTTGTCGGCGGCCTGGCGGAGCTGATCGCCCGCGTTGGAGGCCGCCTGGCTGGCCATCGGCTTGGCGATCGTCAGCTGCTGGTCGACCACCTCGCCGGCGCGGCCGAAGGAGCCGTTGACCAGGGCCAGCGCGAGGATCACCACGCCCACCAGGGCGGCGGCGAAGGTGAAGGTCATGCCGACGGGGTGGCGTTTGCGCCGGCCCCGCTCGTCGCGGCGGCCGCGTTCGTAGGCCTCGCGCAGGTCAGCCTTGTCCAGGGAATCGGGGGCGTTGATGTCGTCGCCCAGGCGTCCGCCGACCATTGAAGTTGCTCCGCTCAAGGTATGTTGCGCCAACCCAACGGCGGGCGGCGACGGCGGGTTCCGCGATTGCCCTCGACGACCCGGAGGCGCCTTTTGAGGGGAACTGCGCCGCTTAGGAGGCGTTACGGGCCGAGGGGACACATAAGGAGAGCTTAGATGCTCAAGGCATTGATCGCGCTTGCCGGCGCCGGCGTACTCGTCTCGGGCTGCGCGAACGACCCGCACACCACCAACACCGCCCTCGGCGGCGCCGCGATCGGCGCGGTTGCGGGTGCGGTGATCGGCAACAACGTGGCGCACGGCAGCACGCTGGGCGGCGCGGCCATCGGCGCGGCCATCGGCGGCGCGGCCGGCGCGGTGAAGGGTTGCCACGACCAAGGCGGCTGCGGCGCCCAGGCGGCGCCCAACCGGCGCCAATATTACGACGAGCGCGCGGGCCGCTATTACTACTACGACCCGGCGACCAGCCGGTATTTCTGGGAAGACGGCTCGCCACGCTAAGCGCGAGGCGGCATCCAACCGAATGGCAGGGGCGGCCGGACTTCCGGCCGCCCTTTGTCGCGCCCGCGGAAGGGCTGGAGGGGCTTGAGACATGAGGATCGCGCTGAGTTTGGCGGCTGTGGCCGCCGTGACGTTGAGCGGCTGCTCAACCATGCAGACGGCCCGCGAGCGGCTGGTGAAGGCCCCGCCGCGCTGCGTGGATGAAACCGTGGAGGTCTATTTCGCGCCCGACCAGGCGGAGCTCACCCCCGAGAGCCGCATGGTGATCAACCAGGCGGCCTCCGGCGCCGCGGCCTGCAAGGTGATCGGGGTCGAGGTGGTCGGCCTCGCCGACGCGGCCGGGGCGCCTGCCGCCAACCTGGAGCTCTCCAAGCGTCGGGCCCAGTCGGTGGCCGCCGCCCTGACCGCCAACGGCGTGCCCACGGCGGACTTCAAGGTGAGCGGCGCCGGCCAGGCGGGCGCCACCACCGCCGACGGCAAGACCGCGCCGCTGCGCCGCCGGACCGAGGTCACCCTGCATCTCGCCCGTCGCCGCTGACCGCGGCGAAGGCCCCAAGGCCGGGCGTCGTGGGGCGCAAAGAGAAAGGCGGGCCCCGAAGGGCCCGCCGAAGTGTGCATCATCGAGAAAAGGGGTGCGGAGACGGCAGACTGGCATGCTCGCCAGTCTCAAGTCGGGGGGGGCGTCGCCGCCTCCGCACCAGTCTAAACACCCTCCCCCGGAGAGCGTTCCGCTGCTGGCCCACTTTTTTCGAAATTATTTCGCGCGCCCGTTCGCCGCTCGTCCAGAGCGGGCGAGGTCGCATGCGCAGCGGAGCTGAACCTATCCACAGGCGTTGAAAAATCAAGGCTTTTATGAAGCTTGACCATAAGAGGGTGCGCCGGGAACGCCCGCAGCCGACCGCGCGTTAGGCTCCTGGTGGGCGAAAGACTGGCCCGCCGGCGCGAGGGAGGGCCCGCCATGCGCTCAGGTCTCGGAACTCGCCACGGCTTGGCCCTGGCGAAGACACCGAACTACCGCCAGCAGGCGACCCGTCGGCGGCTCATGGCGATCTGCGCGATCCTCGGTCTGGCGCTGGCCAGCGGCCTGATCGGTTCGCTCACCGCTCCCAAGGGCGAGGTCGTGGCGACATCCGCCGCGACCGGCCCGTTCAGCTATTTCCCGCACCAGTAAGGAGGCGGCTTAGATGGCCTATTCGCAAGACAGATCCACATCGCAACACGAGCCCACGCTCGACGCGACCCGCGCCCGCCAGGGTCGGATGGGGCGCAACATATTCTGGGTGCTGGTGTTCGGGATCGCGCTGACCGTCCTGGGCTTCGCCGCCACCTGGGCGTGGAAGGCCGGCGACCTGGCCTCCACCCAGCCCAAGGCGGCCGCTCAGAGCGCCGATGCGGCGGCCTACAGCGCGCCGCGGCCCGACGCGGCCAGCCGGCAGAACTACCAGAAGGGCGGACCGCTGGCGCCGCAGAACGGCGGCAATCCCCCCTCCTGAGGTCGGCGCCGTCACATCACCCAGATACGCGAACGGCCGCTCCCGCGAGCGGCCGTTTTCGATTGGGGTGAAGCCTCTCGGCCCGACGCCGGCAGGCGCCGCGGTCAGACCACCGACTGCCCGCGCAGCGCGCGGATGACGAAGTTCACCACCAGCAGCACCAGGAAGACCACGAACAGGATCTTGGCGATCGAGGCCGCCAAGCCCGCCAGGCCAAAGAATCCCATGATCCCGGCGATGACCGCCAGGATGGCGAAGATAAGGGACCAGCCGAGCATCGCTCCGCTCCTCTTGAGAAACCAGAAAGGGCGCCGCGGGAGCGACGCCCTTCAGGTCAACGTAGCTGGGTTTGACCCCGTTCCGTGATCACGCGGCCTGTTTCGAGGCCTTGCGCGGATGGAAGAACAGCGCCTGGCCGATCGC
>JAQGIX010000007.1 GCA_028290925.1 Phenylobacterium sp.
GCCGAGCGCGCTTCGGTGGCCTCCGACTATTACGCCCGCAACGCCGCACGCTGGGACGAGATACGCTCGCTCTATATCGCGGAAGGCGACGTCGAGGCCGCGATCGTCAGGGCCGCCGGTCCCGGCCGCTTCAGGCGGCTGGTGGACTTGGGGTCCGGCACCGGCCGGATGCTGACGCTGCTGGGCCCCCGCGCCGAGGCGGCGCTGGGGCTCGATCTGTCGCAGCAGATGCTCAACATCGCCCGCAACCACGTCTCGGAGGCAGGGCTTGCCGGCTGCGAGCTGCGGCACGGCGACATCTTCGGGACCCGCCTGCCGGACGGCGCGGCGGACCTGGTGATCGTCCACCAGGTGCTGCACTACCTGGCCGATCCGGCCGCCGCGGTGCAGGAGGCCGCCCGCATCACCGCGCCGGGCGGAAAGCTGATCATCGTCGACTTCGCGCCGCACAAGCTGGAGTTCCTGCGCGAGCAGCACCAGCACCGCCGGCTGGGCTTCTCCGACGCCGAGATGCGGCGCTGGCTGGACATCCAGGCCTTCGCCGAGGTGGCCGTCGAGACCCTGCCGCCGGCCCGCGACGCCGGGCTGACAGTGAAAATCTGGACCGCCGAGCGCGCCGCCGCCCGGCAGAGGACCGCCGCGTGACACCCTCCGATACAGCCCCCAATACGGCCCTGGGTCCCGTCGCCCGCGCCGGCGTCGGCGGGACGCCGCGTCCCGACGTGTCCTTCGAGTTCTCGCCGCCGAAGACGCCGGAGGCGGAGGAGGCCCTGTGGGAGGCGATCGGCCGGCTCGCGCCGCTCAGCCCGTCGTTCGTCTCGGTGACCTACGGCGCGGGCGGCTCGACGCGGGACCGGACGCACCGCACGGTGCTGCGGCTGGCCCAGGAGACCGGCCTGAAGCCGGCGGCCCACCTGACCTGCGTGGAGGCCTCGCGGGCCGAGGTGGACGAGGTGATCCGCGACTACTGGAACGCCGGGGTGCGCCACATCGTGGCGCTGCGCGGCGATCCGCCGGGGCAAATCGGCGGGGCCTATGCGCCGAGGCCCGACGGCTACAACAACGCCACCGAGCTGACGGCGGCGATCCGCGCGGTGGGCGACTTCGAGGTGAGCGTCGGGCTCTATCCGCACGTCCATCCGGAGAGCCCCGGGATCGAGCACGACATCGACGTGCTGAAGGCCAAGATCGACGCCGGCGCCAGCCGGGCGATCACCCAGTTCTTCTTCGACATCGACGGCTTCCTGCGGTTCATGGAGCGGGTCAGGAAGGCCGGCGTGACCATCCCGATCTCGCCGGGGATCATGCCGGTGACCAACTACAAGGGCCTCAAGAAGATGGCCGGGCCCATCGGTATCCAGCTGCCGCAGTGGATGGCTAACCTGTTCGAAGGATTGGAGAATGATCCGGAGACGCGGCGGCTGATCGCGGCCTCGGTGGCCTCCGAGATGTGCGCCCGCCTGGCCGAGGAAGGCTTCTCCGACTTCCATTTCTACACCCTCAACCGGGCCGAGCTGACCTACGCCATCTGCCGCGTGCTGGGCGTGCGCGAGACCCCGACCGAAGCGAAGGAGGCCGCGGCATGACCCGGCAGGAACGCATCGCAGCGCTGAAGCAGGCCGCGAAGGAACGCGTGCTGATCCTCGACGGCTCGTGGGGGGTGATGATCCAGAAGCGCGGCCTGGCCGAGGCCGACTACCGCGGCCAGCGGTTCGCCGACCACGCCGTCCAGCTGAAGGGCGACAACGACATCCTGTGCCTGACCCGGCCGGACATCATCGCCGAGCTGCACGACGCCTACTTCGCCGCCGGCGCCGACATCAGCGAGACCAACACCTTCTCGGCGACCTCGATCGGCCAGGGCGAGTACGCGGCGCAAGGCGCGGTGCGCGACATCAACTTCGAGGGCGCGCGGATCGCCCGCGAGGTCGCCGACCGCTGGACGGCCCGGGAGCCCGGCAAGCCGCGGTTCGTGGCGGGCTCCATCGGGCCGCTGCCGGTGATGCTGTCGATGAGCTCGGACGTGAACGATCCCGGCGCCCGCAAGGTCACCTTCGACCAGGTCTACGAGGCCTACCGCGAACAGGTCCGCCCCCTGCACGAGGGCGGCGTCGACCTGTTCCTGATCGAGACAATCACCGACCCGCTGAACTGCAAGGCCGCGATCAAGGCGATCATGGACCTAGCCGACGAGGGCTATGAGCAGCTGCCGATCTGGATCAGCGGCACCATCACCGACCGGTCGGGCCGCACGCTCAGCGGCCAGACGGTGGAGGCCTTCTGGAACTCGGTGAAGCACGCCAAGCCGTTCGCCGTGGGGCTGAACTGCGCGCTGGGCGCCGAGCTGATGCGGCCGCACATCGCCGAGCTGTCGCGGATCGCCGACACCCTGGTCGCGGCCTTCCCCAACGCCGGCCTGCCCAACGCCATGGGCGAGTACGACGAGACGCCCGACCAGACCGGCCACATGCTGCACGATTGGGCCAAGGACGGCATCGTCAACATCCTGGGCGGCTGCTGCGGCACCACGCCGGAGCACATCAGGCACGTGGCCGACGAGGTGCGCGGGATGACGCCGCGCGTCGTGCCGGAGCGCGCCGTCGCGCTCAGGCTGGCGGGGCTGGAGCCCTTCGAGCTGGCATGACGAAGGCTCCGCTTTCGGACATCGGCGCGGAGCAGGTCCGCGACCTGCGCGCGCGGCTGGGCCGCGTGCCCAAGGGCGCGCTGGGCGACAAGTCGGTGGGGCCGCTGAGCAAGGGCTTCTTCGACGTCTGCGCGCGGGTGGGGCTGGAGGTGCTGGTGGACGGGACCCAGCCGGCGTCGCCGGGCGAACTGCTGGAAGCGGTCGAGGCCGCGGATATGGCGGGCTTGCAGAAGCTGGTCACCGGGCTGCACGCCATCCGCGCTGCGAACCCGTCGGGGTGGCGGGCCTGGATGGACCAGGGTTGCCTGCAGGCGGTGCTCAGGCGGCGTTTGGTGCTGGCGGGACGGCTGCCGCCATCCGAGGTTTGAAAAATGGCTGTCATCCCGGTTTCGCGAAGCGAAGACCGGGACCCATAGACGCCGATGTTTCGAGAGATGGCGGAGCGGCGCAGTCTCTACTATCCACTCACGATCCGGCTCTCATGGGTCCCGGTCTTCGCGTTCCGCGAAACCGGGATGACACTCTGAGAAAAACCGGGATGACACGGAAATAGTAGGTAGATGAGACCTGTCTTCGTAAACATCGGCGAGCGGACCAACGTCACGGGGTCGGCGAAATTCCGCAAGCTGGTGGCGGATGGCGACTATCCGGCGGCGCTCAGCGTGGCGCGCCAGCAGGTGGACGCCGGCGCCCAGGTGCTGGACGTCAACATGGACGAGGGCTTGCTCGATTCCGTGGCGGCCATGCGCACCTACCTCAACCTGATGGCCGCCGAGCCGGACATCGCCCGCGTGCCGGTGATGATCGACTCATCCAAGTGGGAGGTGATCGAGGCCGGGCTGAAGTGCGTGCAGGGCAAGGCGATCGTCAACTCGATCTCCATGAAGGAGGGCGAGGCCAAGTTCATCGAACAGGCCAAGGCCTGCCTGCGCTATGGCGCGGCCGTGGTGGTCATGGCCTTCGACGAGCAGGGCCAGGCCGACACGGCGGCGCGCAAGGTCTCCATCTGCAGCCGGGCCTACAAGATCCTCACCGAAGAGGTC
>JAQGIX010000035.1 GCA_028290925.1 Phenylobacterium sp.
GATCCAGATGCGGGCCTTCCGGCCGTCGGGAGCCAGCGTGCGCGGGCCGACGCCCTCGGGATTGGGATGCGGGCGGGCGTTCGCGGCGTCGAAGATGCCGAGATGCAGGTTGCCGATCTGGCTCTCCGACCCGTCCGGATTGAGGAAATTGCCGCCGGGCACCATGCGGTGGAAGACCCCGCACGGCCGGTCGTCGTCGCGCCAGCCGAACACCTCGGCGTAGAACTTGCCGGCTGCTTCCGGATCGTCGGACGCCAGGTCGACGAAGATGAGAGTGTTGGGCGTCGTCGTCATCGGGGGTCCTTTTTTGATGCGGCTCAGGCGGCGTATTCGGCGCGCTTGGGCGTGAAGATGTCGAGGTTCAGCACCGGCTCGTCGCCTACCACCTCGCCCCAATGCCGGGCGTTCGGCGGCACCACCAGGAGCCCGCCGGGGCCGAGGCGGGTCACCGTCTCGCCGATGTGGAAATCGATCTGTCCGGACAGGATGTAGACGATCTGCTCGTGCGGGTGATCGTGCGGTCGCGGCTCGTGGCCGGGCTGGAGCCGGTTGAGCGAGACGGTGGCGCCTTCGCCGGAGAAGGCCTTGCGCTCCACCCCGTCGCGAACCCGCTCCCAGGGCGTGGTGCTCCAGTCGATCGCGCGGATGTCCATGGTCACGCTCCCTTGCTCCATCACGCCGGGCCGTATCCGCCGCCGCCGGGGGTCTCCAGGACCACCACGTCGCCGGGCTTCATCGTCATCTTCTTGCCCTCGGAGACCGGCTTGCCGTTGACCAGGAACCGGCCGGGCGAGCCGTCCTCGCCGCCCGCCAAGCCCTCGGGACCGCGGTCGAGCCGGCTCGGCACCGCGTTCAGCAGCCACGGCTGGTCGGTGCGCATGTGGAAGCCGATGACCTGCCCGTCGCCGCCCGGCGAACGGCCCCGGCCGCCCGAATTGGGGCGCAGCTCACGCATGTCGAAGACGATCGGCATAGCCGCCTCCAGGATTTCGACCGGCACCGCGGCGACGCCGGTGGGATAGCAGGTCGCGCTGGGGCCGGGCTTGGTGAGCCGGGCGCCCATGCCCCCGGAATAGTTGAACATCGACGAGGTGAACGCCTGGCCGTCCGCCCCCTTGCCCTGGATCTGCACCGTCCATACCGCGCCCGAGCCTTCCGCCAGCACCCGATCCGGGATCACCTGGTGGAGGGCCTTCAGGATCGGCATGGGGACGAACATGCCCACCACGTGGCGGGCGTTCAGCGGCGAGGGATAGTCGGCGTTGATGATCGAGCCCTTGGGCGCGGTCACCTTGATCGGGGCCAGCGATCCATAGTTGTTCGGCTGCTCGGGATTGAGGCAGCTGCGGACCGCGAAGGTCGAATAGGCGTGGGTGTAGTTCATGACCACGTTGATGCCCATCGGGCTCGCCCCGGAGCTGCCCGCGAAGTCGATGGTGACCTCGCCGGCCACGTTGTCGATGCTCACCGCGGCCTTGAGCGTGATGATTTCGCCGCCCGGCACATCGAAGCGGCTTTCACCGTGCCAAGTGCCCGCTGGCAGGGCGCGGATCGCGTCGCGCGTCGCCGTCTCGGACCGCGCGATGATCTCGTCGGCCACCGCCTCGATGTCGTCGAGGCCGTGGCGCTCGCAGAGCGCGTTCAGGCGCTCGCCCCCGGCCCGGCCGCTCGACACCTGGGCCGAGAGGTCGCCGAACACGTGGTCGGGCGTGCGCACGTTGCGGCCGATGATGGCGTGGAGCATCGGGCTGGGCTCGCCGGCCTCGTAGAGCTTGAGCGGCGGGATCCACAGGCCTTCCTCGTGGATGTCGCGGGCGCCGGCGCCGATCCCGTAGCCGCCGATGTCGGTGTGGTGGATCGTCGAGCCGATGAAGCCGATCAGGCGCTCGCCCCGGAAGATCGGGCACAGCACGGTGATGTCGAAGAAGTGGCCGGCCGACATCCAGGGGTCGTTGGTGATCACGATGTCGCCGGGGACCAGGCGGCCTTCGAACAGCCTGGCCAGGGTCTCGCCGGCGGCGGCCAGCGAGTTGATGTGGCCCGGCGTCCCGGTGTTGGCCTGCGCGACCATCCGGCCGCGCGCGTCGAACAGACCGCTGGCCAGGTCGCCGGCCTCGCGCACGACCGGACTGAAGGCGATCCGCTGCAAGGCCTTGGCCTGCTCGCTGACGATGCTGATCAGGTTTGACCAGAGGATCTCGAGTTCGATGCCGTCTAACATCAGGGGTTCCGCCTCGCGGTGATGCATCCGATCGCGTCGACCACGCCGGTCCAGCCCGGCGGCAGCACGACGGTGGTCTCGCGTTCCTCGATCAGCGCCGGGCCGACGATCGTCTGGCCCTCGCAGAGCGACGTCCTGTCGTAGAGCTTGGCCTTGGGCGCCCCGGTCCAGAGCGGGATCGCGCGCTCGCCTTTCGGCGTGCCCGGCCCGCTGGCGCCTGTCGGCGCGGCGTTCACGACGTTGTCCGGGCCGCGGGCCGTGAGCCGCCAGCTCACCACCTGGACCGGCACGTGGGACGGGTTGACGCCGTATTGGGCGAAGTAGGCGCCCTCGAAGGCGGCGCGGATCGCCTCGACGTCGCGGGTCTTGCGCGGATCTTCCTCGAAGACGATGCCCACTTCGTTCTGCTGGCCGGCGTAGCGGAGATCGGCCCCGATGCTCCAGCGGATCTCGTCCGGCGCCGCGCCGGCGTCGACCAGCGCCTCGCGCGCCTCCTCGGTCATCTCGCCGACCAGCCGCTCCACCTCATCCCAGTCAAGGGTCTCGATCTGGCCCAGCGCGCTGCGCACCAGGTCCAGGCGGACCGGCGTCACCAGCGAGCCGAAGGCGGAGAGCACGCTGGCCTGCGGCGGGAAGATCACGGCGGTGCTTTGCAGCAGTTCGCCCACCGCGCAGGCGTGCACCGGCCCGGCCCCGCCGAACGCCAGCAGGGGCAGGCCGCGGTGGTCGACGCCGCGGTCGGTGGCGTGGGCGCGCGCCGCCCCGGCCATGGTCTCGGCCACGATCCGGTAGATGCCGGCGGCCGTCTGCTCGCGGCTCGCGCCGAGCTCGGCCGCCACGCGGTCCATCGCCGCTTCGGCGGCCGGCCGGTCGAGCGGCATCGCGCCGCCCAGGAAGTTCTCTGCGTCCAGCAGGCCCAGCACGAGGTC
>JAQGIX010000053.1 GCA_028290925.1 Phenylobacterium sp.
GGCACGATCAAGATCGCGGCCGCCGACGCGGCGAAGATCGATGCGGCGCGCGACTGGATCAAGTCGATCGCCTCGGAAGCGGAAGTCGGCCAAATCTACACCGGCAAGGTGGTCAAGATCGTCGACTTCGGCGCCTTCGTGAACTTCTTCGGCTCGAAGGATGGCCTGGTGCACGTCAGCCAGATCGCCAACCAGCGCGTCGACAAGGTCTCCGACGTCCTGCAGGAGGGCCAGGCCGTCAAGGTCAAGCTCCTCGGCTTCGACGATCGCGGCAAGACCCGGCTGTCGATGAAGATCGTCGACCAGGAGACCGGTGAAGACCTCTCCAAGAAGGAAGAGCCCGAGACGGCCGAGGCCTAGTCCTCAGCCTTCATCGGCGAACGAACCGGGCGGCTGCAGCGATGCAGCCGCCCTTTTCTTTGTCCCTCTCCCCGCGAGCGGGCGGAGGCGGATACGAAAAGGCCCGCCTCGCGGCGGGCCTTTCGCACTCGTGGACCGACTTGGCGGCCTAGCCGCGCAGCTTGCGCAGCAGGAGGTCGACGTCGCGGGCGATCTGCGGATCCTCCGCCTTCAGCTGCTCGATGCGGCGCACCGCGTGCAGCACGGTGGTGTGGTCGCGTCCGCCGAACCGGCGGCCGATGTCGGGCAGGGAACGGGTGGTGATCTGCTTGGCGAGCCACATGGCCACCTGCCGGGGCCTAGCCACCGCCCGCGCCCGCCGCTCCGAGATCAGGTCGGCCTGCTTCAGGCTGTAGTGCTCGGAGACCGTCTTCTGGATCATGTCCACCGTCACCCGGCGCTCGTTGCAGGACAGGTGCGGCCGCAGGATCGTCTGGGCCTCGTCCAGCGACAGGTTGGCCACCTGCGGGCCGACGCGGGCCACCAGCGTGTTCAGCGCCCCCTCCAGCTCGCGCACGCTGTCGGTGAAGCGGTCGGCGAGGAACTGCAGCACCTCGGGCCGGGCCACCGCGCGGAAGCCGCCCTGGGTCGCCAGCGTCGCCAGCTTGCGCTCCAGGATGCCCATCCGCAGGTTGCGGTCGGCCGGCTCGATGCCGCAGACCAGGCCGGCCTGCAGGTGCGAGCGCAGGCGCGGCTCCATCTCGGAGATCTCGGTGGGCGAGCGGTCGGCGGTCATCACCACCCGGCGGCCTTCCTCGACCAGGGCGATCAGGGTGTGGAACAGCTCCTCCTGGGTGGAGGGCTTGCCAGCCACGAAATGCACGTCGTCGATCAACAGCAGGTCGGCATTGCGCAGCTCGTCCTTGAAGGCGGCGGTCTGCCGGTCCTGCAAGGCGCGCACAAAGGTCGAGGTGAACCGCTCGGCGGTCAGATAGACCACCCGCTTGGTGGGCGCGTTCTTGATGGCTTCCCAGGCGAGCGCGTTCAGCAGGTGGGTCTTCCCGAAGCCGTAGGGGCCGTGGAACATCACCGGGTTGAAGTGGCCGTCGGCCCAGCTGGCGACCCGGCGGGCGACCGCGAGCGCGAACTCGTTGGCCGGGCCGGCGACGAAGGTGTCGAAGGTGAAGCGTTCCTGCAGGCCCAACAATCGGCCCTGGCGGGCCGCCACGGGCGCGGCCGCGGCCTCCACCTCGAAGATGGCCGGGACCGCAGCCGCCAGCGCGGCGCCGTTCATCACGATCGGGGCGGCAGCGGCCACGGACTCCACTTCCATGCGGGACTTCAGGTCGAGGTGGCGGCCCAGCGGATCGTTCTGCGCCCAGAGCTCGCCGATGCGGCGCCACGCATGCCGACGGATCCAATCGCGGGCCACGCCGGTGGCGGCCACCAGGCACACATCCTCACCGGCTTCCCGCAACGACGCCTGGCCCAGCCATGAGCCGAACGTCGCCTCTCCGAGCTCATGCTTGAGAACCTGGCATGTCTTCGTCCACACGGCCGCAGCCGGCGCGCCAGCCATAGCTCCCGCAGCCCCCCCGCTTGTCATCCTTGCCAACCCCATCGAACCCGCCAGTCGGTCTGGGACCCCACGCCCCCGCCGACTTTTTTCAAGACAAACAGCCGCTTAACCCGGCGAAAGGTTATATTCCGCCGGCGCCCGGTTTGCTCCGGGATCAATCGAAAGCGCCTGTAAGACCGCTGACACTAGTCTGGGCTTGAGGCCGGTCAACGGGGATTCTTAGCGCCTCCGGTCGATATTTTCGTTGACTCGCCAAGAGCCCTTTTTCCACCAAGGGAAAGGCCGATTTCCGATCGTGACGATGGGAACATTCGCCGCAGCGGCGCCTGCAAGCTGGGCCGTAGCGGCATGAAAAAAGGCGCCTCGAGGGGCGCCTTTTCGCAATTCGATTTCCTATCGGAACAGGCGGGAAACCTAGGCTCCCGCCCCCGTTCAGGCGGCCGACAGCTTGCGCAGCTGGGCGGCGAGGCGAGAGACCTTCCGCGAGCCGGTGTTCCTGTGGATCACGCCCTTGGAAACCGCGCGCATCACTTCCGACTGGGCCTCGACGAAGGCCGCCTTGGCCTTGTCGGAGTCGCCGGCGGTCACCGCCTCGTCGAACATGCGCAGATAGGTGCGCACCCGCGAACGGCGCGATTTATTGACTTCAGTGCGGCGGGCGATCTTGCGAACCGCCTTCTTGGCGCCGGGCGTATTGGCCATTCTTCGAGCTCTTCAAAACGGGCGCGCCCAGCGGAACCGGGCGTGAATTTCGGAGGCGCGGATATACGGGACCCGCGCCTCAGGGTCAATGCCCTGCCGGCCGTTCGGCGGCCGGCAAAGATTTGGGGCCCTGCCGGCCGTTGGGCGGCCGGCAAAGATTTGGGCCCTGCCGACCGTTCAGCGGCCGGTGAATTTCGGCGGCCGCTTTTCCACGAAGGCGGCCATGCCTTCCTTCTGGTCCTCGAAGGCGAACAGCGAGTGGAACAGCCGCCGCTCCATGGCCACCCCGGTGGCCAGCGTGGTCTCGTAGGCGGCCTCCACCAGTTCCTTGTTCATCATCACCGCCAGCGGCGACTGTGCGGCGATCTTCCTGGCCGCGGCCATGGCCTCCTCGATCAGCTTGTCGGCCGGCACCACGCGGGAGACCAGGCCGGCGCGCTCGGCCTCGGCGGCGTCCATCATCCGGGCGGTCAGCACCATCTCCATGGCCTTGGACTTGCCGACGAAGCGGGTCAGCCGCTGGGTGCCGCCGATGCCGGGCATGACGCCGAGGTTGATCTCCGGCTGGCCGAACTTGGCGGTCTCGGCCGCCAGGATGA
>JAQGIX010000138.1 GCA_028290925.1 Phenylobacterium sp.
CGTGTTCACCCCGCTGATCGAGCGCAACACCACCATCCCGACCAAGCGCAGCCAGGTGTTCTCCACCGCCGAAGACAACCAGTCGGCGGTGACCATCCGGGTGTTCCAGGGCGAACGGCCGATGGCCGCCGACAACAAGATGCTGGGCCAGTTCGATCTGGTGGGCATCCCGCCCGCCCCGCGCGGCGTGCCGCAGGTCGAGGTCACCTTCGACATCGACGCCAACGGCATCGTCAACGTCCAGGCCCGCGACAAGGCGACCGCCAAGGAACAGGCGATCCGCATCCAGGCCAACGGCGGCCTTTCGGACAACGACATCGACGCCATGGTCAAGGAAGCCGAAAGCAACAAGGCCGACGACGAGAAGCGCAAGGCCCTGGTGGAGGCCAAGAACCAGGCCGACGCCATCATCCACTCGACCGAGAAGGCGATGGCCGAGCACGGCGACAAGGTCGGCCAGCCGGAACGCGACGCCATCACCGCGGGCCTGGAGGACCTCAAGGGGTCCCTGGAGTCCGGTGACGCCGAAGCGATCTCGGCCAAGACCCAGACGCTGATCCAGGCCTCCATGAAGCTCGGCGAGGCCATGTACGCGGCCCAGCAGGGCGGCGCGGGCGCGACCGAGGGCCAAACCGAGGCCAAGGCCGAGGGCTCCGAAGACGTCGTCGACGCGGAGTTCGAGGAAGTGAACGGCGACGAAAAGAAGTCGGCGTGACAACCCGCCCCATGGCGATCCTGGGCATCAAATGCGAGGAGATCGCCTTGGGGAACGTCGCCGCCTTCGTGGTGAACCGGTCCCCGTCCGCTCGGTCCAAAGCCTTGCAGCGCGGCGGGGACCATCCCACCTTCACCTGCAGTGATTCCACAAAGCGCCAGACGATCTGATGCGGGACTATTACGAGATCCTCGGCGTCGACCGCGGCTGTGACGAGGCCGGGCTTAAGGCCGCCTTCCGCAAGCTCGCCATGGAGCACCACCCCGACCGCAACGGCGGGTGCGAAGAGGCCGCCGGCCGCTTCAAGGAGCTCAACGAGGCCTATTCCATCCTCTCCGATCCGCAGAAGCGCGCCGCCTACGACCGCTTCGGCCACGCCGGCGTCAACGGCCAGGGCGGCGGAAACGGCGGAGCGCAATTCCACGACGTGCACGACATCTTCAACGAGGTGTTCGGAGACGTCTTCGGCGACATGTTCGGCATGCGCGGCCAGCGCAGCCGCGGCCCCGCCCGCGGCCAGGACCTGCGCTACGACCTGGAGATCAGCCTTGAGCAGGCCTACGCCGGCGCCGAGGTCGAGATCGCCGCCGCCACGACGCTCACCTGCGAGCCCTGCGCGGGCTCCGGCGCCAAGCCCGGCACCAGCCCCACCACCTGCGCCACCTGCGGCGGCGCCGGACGCGTGCGGGCCACCCAGGGCTTTTTCTCCATCGAGCGCGCCTGCCCCCGCTGCGGCGGTTCGGGCCGCATGATCATGGACCCCTGCGAGGCCTGCCACGGCCAGGGCCAGGTGCGCCGCGAGCGCACGCTCTCGGTGCGTGTCCCCTCCGGCGTCGACGACGGGGCCCGCATAAGACTGGCCGGCGAAGGCGATTCCGGGGCCAGGGGCGGCCCGCGCGGCGACCTCTACATCTTCGTCTCCGTCCGCCCGCACGAGCTGTTCGAACGCGACGGCCTGGACCTGCTCTGCACCGTGCCCGTGCCGATGGGCGTGGCGGCGCTGGGCGGCGTGGTCGAGGCCCCCTGCCTGCTGGGCGGCGAGGCCTGCGACGGCAATTGCAAGATCGACATCAAGGTGCCCGAGGGCGCCCAGACCGGCCAGATGATCCGGGTGAAGGGGCGCGGCATGCCGTCGCTCCGCTCGCGCGAGCGCGGCGACCTGGTGGTCGAGGTGTTCGTGGAGACGCCGACCCGCCTGACGCCGCGCCAGAAGGAGCTGCTGGCCGAGTTCTGCAGCGTCTGCGGCGAGCACCAGCATCCGAAGTCCGCCAACTTCGTCGGCAAGGCCAAACGCTTCTGGGACGAGGTCACCCGCACGGCTTGATGGTTTGCGAGCCGGCGGGCTTTCCGCTAGAGGAGCCTTCCGCTCAAACGCACCCGTAGCTCAGCTGGATAGAGCGTTGCCCTCCGAAGGCAAAGGTCACACGTTCGAATCGTGTCGGGTGCGCCAGCGATTTCAACGACTTAGCGGACATCTCCGCCTCGTGGGAAGGTTAGATTTCCTGCCGGGGCGGCCGTGGGGCGCCCATTCGAGGGCGAACAAAGGCGCGTGAAGGCTCGGCGCATCCGGGATTCGGCGACCAAACCTACCCGACTCGCGATGTCTCCGATTTCTGCGATGCGCCACAAGCCGACCTTGAGCCCCTGCCCGCAAGCAGACGTTGAAGCGGCGAGCTGAACGATCCGGGCGTGCGCCATGGTCGACCCTTAGCCAACCGACAAGGTCGAAGCCCGCGCCGTCTGTTCAGCGGATCCTTTCCTTCTCCCGAGGAGCCGAGACCCGGCGCGTCGTGCTCTGGGCCTTGGGCTTTGGCAGCAGTCGGAAACGCGACTGACACCACGCGAACTCAATGCCCACATCGAG
>JAQGIX010000146.1 GCA_028290925.1 Phenylobacterium sp.
TCGCCGACGGCTACATCAAGCTGCTCTCCGACGGTCACGGCGACACCTGGATCTACTTCGACCGCGACGGCCCCGGGACCGCCGACCAGTGGGGCACGCTGGTGGCCACCATCGACAACGTCGCGCCCGCCGCCATCACCGCCAGCGACTGGATCTTCCGGTAGAGCTTGAGGAACCCAACCGCGGTCAAGCTAGTTCTGGTCGCCTGCTTCGCCACGGCCAAGTCGTAGGCCTGTTCCGAGAAGATCACGCTCGCGAAAAATCTCGGCGCCGAAGCTCTGCCGCGGTGAACCGGGGCCATGCCTGCATAGTTGTGCTTCCCGCTTCCAGGGGAGACTTCCGATAGTGACCTATTTCAACTACCTCGGCCAGGCGATGCCGGAGAGTGCGTCGCCGACCAACAATGTGTACGGCACCTCGGCCGGCAACGAGACGCTCACCGCGCCCACCGGGCCCTCCAGCGTCGATTCCGGCGGCGGGCCGAACGACGTCCTGATCGGGGCGAGCGGCGACAACATCTTCTATGTGAAGGACCCCTCGGACATCGTCCGCGTGGCCGCGGGGCAGGCGGGCGTGAAGAGCGTCGTCGCCTTCAACAGCTTCACCCTGCCGGCCAATGTGCAGAACCTGACCTCGTCGGGCGCCTTCAACTATGCGGCGGGCAACAACCTCGACAACCTGATCAAGGTCGGCAACGACGCCGAGACGCTCTACGGCGGCCCCGGCAACGACGTGCTGGTGGGCGGCGCGGGCGCCAACACTTTCATGGTCAAGGCCGGGGAGGGCAACGACGTCGTCTACGGCTGGAACTCGAGCGACCAGATCGAGCTCGCCGGGACCAGCTTCAAGAGCTTCGCCGACGTGCAGGCGGCGATGACCCAGAAGGGGTCCGACATCGTCCTGCAGCTCGATCCGTCGGAGACGCTCACCTTCCGCAATGTGACCGCGGCCTCGTTCGCGTCGGGCCAGTTCCTGCTGCCGCTGGACCGCTCGAAGCTCGGGCCCCTGACGTTCGGCGACGAGTTCAACTCGTTCCAGCTCTACAATTTCTCCAACAACACGGGGCACTGGCAGTCGAACTTCGGCTTCGATCCGCACAACCCCAACAACTACAGCCTGCTCGGGAACGGCGAGCAGCAGATGTACACCTCGGCGAGCTTCCAGGGCTCGGGCGACCATCCGCTGGGCCTGAACCCGTTCAGCGCCTCGAACGGCGTGCTGACCATCACCGCCCAGCAGATCGCGGCGGGGGACCAGTCGGCGGCCTACGGCGCCGGCTACTCGTCGGGAATGATCGATACCCGCGGCATCTTCGAGCAGAAGCTGGGCTATTTCGAGATCCGCATGGCGCTGCCGACCACGGCCACCGGCGCCTGGCCGGCGTTCTGGCTGGCGCCCGACCCGAACACCACCGGGATCGAGGCCGACATCAGCGAGAACATCGCCATCAACCCGAACATCGACTTCGTGCGCGGCTATGGCGGCTCGGGCAACGCGGCGGCGTTCTCCAACGTGCTGAAGACCGGCGACATCACCGGCTTCCACACCTACGGCATGATGTGGACGCCGCAGACGGTGACCTTCTACTACGACGACCAGGCGGTCTATCAGGCGCCGACGCCGTCCACCTGGACCGGGCCGATGTACCTGATCGCCAACCTGGCGATGGGCGGGTTCGGCGGCAATCCCGACCCGTCGAAGTTCCCGGCCTCGATGCAGATCGACTACATCCACGTCTACGGCCTGGCGGACGGCACCAGCGTCGTCCAGAACACCACGCCGCTGACGCCCGGCGGCACCTTGCACGTCAACGGCGGCGTGACCGCCGGCCAGCCGGCGCTGACCGTCCAGACCTTCGCCGATGACGGAACCGCCGTGACCACCCGCAAGGTGGCGCAGATCTCCACCGACCCGCAGCACGCCTCGGCGGCCGAGCTCAACGCCGCCGGGACCAAGGCGCTGCTGATCTGGGACAACAGCGGCGCCGTCTACGCGGCCTACAAGAACGGCTCGACCTATTCGGCCGCGACGCCGATTGCGGTGGGCACGATCGCCGGCCTGCAGATGAAGGGCGGCTTCCTGTCAGACGGCAAGGCAGTGCTCGACTGGGTGCAGACCGACAGCGGGGTGCAGCACGCCTGGGCCGACGTGGTCGACACCTCGAACATGGCCTTGCAGAAGCAGCAACTGGGCGTGGCGTCCGGAAACGTCACGGAAGTCGCCACGGCGCACGGCGGCTTCGCCATCTCCTGGCACAACGGCAGCGAGATCGACGCCCGCGGCTTCGACGGCTACGGCTATTTCGGCGACAGCATCACTGCGTCGGGCGACGTGGCCGGGATCAATTCGGCCGGCGACGTGGTGTTTTCCTGGGCGGACGCGTCGGGCCAGCATTCGCAGCTCTATGACGTGCTGCCCGATCCGTTCAACAACCACGCCGGGACGTCCCCACCGCCACCGCCGACCAGCCCGCCGCCGGTGAGCCCACCGCCACCGCCACCGCCACCTCCGCCTCCGCCTCCGCCGCCACCTCCGCCCCCGCCGCCTTCGCCGCCGCCGCCGCCAAGCGGCGGCCAGGTGATCACCGCCTCGACCACGCCGGCGACGCTGACCGGCGGGGCGGGCGACGACCCGTTGAACGCCAGCGCCGGGCCCGACCAGCTGACCGGCAATGCGGGCGCCGACCGCTTCGTGTTCGGTCACGAGCCCTG
>JAQGIX010000156.1 GCA_028290925.1 Phenylobacterium sp.
GCTTCACCTCGGTGGGCATGGACGTGCGCCTGTTCGGGCCGCTGCCGACCCCGGGGGTGGCTATGATGAAGCGCTCCCTGCGCGCCGACCTGGGCGTGATGATCTCGGCCTCGCACAACCATTTCGCCGACAACGGCATCAAGCTGTTCGGTCCCGACGGCTACAAGCTCTCCGACGAGCGCGAGCTGGAGATCGAGGCGCTGATGGACCAGGGTCTGGAGGAGGGCCTCGCCCCGCCGCAGGGTCTCGGCCGCGTGCAGCGGATCGACGACTGCCAGGCCCGCTACGTGGAGATCGCCAAGGCGACCTTCCCGCGCAAGCTTAGCCTGGCGGGCCTGCGGATCGTCATCGATTGCGCCAACGGCGCCGCCTACAAGGTGGCCCCCGAGGCGCTCTACGAGCTGGGCGCGGAGATCATCCCGATCGGCATCGGCCCCAACGGCTTCAACATCAACGAGGAATGCGGCTCGACCCATCCGGACGCCATGCAGCGGGCGGTGAAGGAGTACCGCGCCGACATCGGCATCGCCCTCGACGGCGACGCCGACCGGCTGGTGATCTGCGACGAGAAGGGCCAGGTGATCGACGGCGACCAGATCATGGCCCTGATGGCCGACAGCTGGGCCAAGCGCGACAAGCTGACCGGCGGCGGGATCGTGGCCACGGTGATGTCCAACCTCGGCCTCGAGCGGTTTGTCCAGGCGCGCGGCCTGAAGCTGGAGCGCACCCAGGTCGGCGACCGCTACGTCATGGCCCGCATGCGCGAGGGCGGCTTCAACCTCGGCGGCGAGCAGTCCGGCCACATCATCCTGCGCGACTTCGCCACCACCGGCGACGGCCTGTTGGCCGCCCTGCAGGTGCTGACCGTGCTGCGGGAGGGCGACAAACCGATGAGCGCGCTCGCCCGCCAGTTCGAGCCGGTGCCGCAGAAGCTGGAGAACGTCCGCTTCGCGGCCGGCAAGCCGCTGGAGAGCGACCAGGTGAAGGGCGCCATCGCCGACGCCGAACTGCGGCTGAACGGGACGGGCCGAATCGTCGTGCGCGCCTCGGGCACCGAGCCCCTGATCCGCATCATGGCCGAGGGCGACGACGAGAAGCTGGTCAACCAGGTGGTCCGGGAGATCGCCGGCGCGGTGAAGAAGGCCGCGGCTTGATTCGGGCGATCTTCCCCTTACGGGGATCGCTTTGCGACAGCTCTCGGCAGGGGAGCATCGGGCGCAGGCAACCCTACCCAAGGCTTAAGCTTTATGTCAGTCTCGACAGGTCTCGCGCCGCTCGACCGGCGTGGAGCGATAAAACGTAGGGAGAGACGATGCGGCGCAACCTCGCTTTCGGAGGTGGTACGCGGCCGGGCCTGAACCGCAGCGTAAGCTCGGTGGCCTGCCTGGCCTTCGTCGCCGTGCTCGGGCTGGCCTTCTGGGCCGGCGCCCTTTGGATCGCCCAGCTGCTGGTGCGGATCAGCCAGACCGGCTTCTAGCCAACCCTCACGAGACGCGCCGCAGGACCCCGGCGAGCTTGCCGACCAGCTCGTCGATCTGCTCGGGCGAGATGATCAGCGGCGGCGACAGGGCGACGATGTCGCCGGTCACCCGCACCAGCACCCCTTCATCGAAGCAGACCTGGAACACCTCCGCCGCGCGCTTGCCGGGCGCGCCGTCCCGTGGCTCCAGCTCGACGCCGGCCACCAGGCCGAGGTTGCGGATGTCCTTGACGTGCGGCGCGTCGTCCAGGCTGTGGACCGCAGCCTCCCAGCGCGCCTCCAGGCCGGCGGCGCGGGCGAACAGGTCCTCGTCGGCGTAGAGCTGCAGGGTCGCCGCGCCGGCCGCCACCGCCAGGGGATGGGCCGAATAGGTGTAGCCGTGGAACAGCTCGATTCCGGCCGGCGCGCCCTGCGTCACCGCCTCGTAGATGCCGGCCCGCACGCCCACCGCGCCCATCGGCACCGCGGCGTTGGTCAGGCCCTTGGCCAGCGTCATCAGGTCCGGGGTCACGCCGAAGCGCTCGGCGGCGGTGGCCGCGCCGAGGCGCCCGAAGCCGGTGATCACCTCGTCGAAGATCAGCAGGATGCCGTGCGCGTCGCAGATCGCCCTGAGGCGCTCCAGGTAGCCCTTGGGCGGCACGAGTACGCCCGCCGAGCCGGCCAGCGGCTCGACGATCACCGCGGCGATGGTCTCGGCCCCGTGCAGGGCGACGAGCCTTTCGAGGTCGTCGGCCAGCTCGGCGCCGGCCGCGGGCTGCCCGCGGCTGAAGTGGGCCGCCGGGTCGTAGGTGTGGCGGATGTGGTCGACACCCGGCAGCAGCGCGAAGGCGCGCCGGTTGTTGGGCAGGCCGCCCACCGAGATGCCGCCGAAGCCCACCCCATGGTAGCCCTTCTCGCGGCCGATCAGGCGGGTGCGGGTCCCCTGGCCGATGGCCCGCTGGTAGGCGAGCGCGATCTTCAGCGCCGAATCCACCGCCTCGGAGCCGGAGTTGCCGAAGAACACATGGTCCATGCCGGCCGGCAGGATCGCGGCGAGCCGCTGGGCGAACTCGAAGGCCTTGGGGTGGGAGAGCCCGAAGGAGGGCGCGTAGTCCAGCTCGCCCGCCGCCTGGCGGATCGCCTCGACGATGGGGCTGCGGCTATGGCCGGCGTTGACGCACCACAGCCCGGACGTCCCGTCGAGCAGCGCCCGGCCCTCGGGGGTGAAGTAGTGCATATCCTTGGCCGCGGCCAGCAGGCGCGGCCGCGCCTTGAAGGCCCGGTTGTCGGTGAACGGCATCCAGAAGGCGGAGAGGTCGTTCGGCAGCACCCGGGGCGCGTCGTCATGGGCCATCGGCGGTCTCCCCTGGACGCGCGAGCGTCACAGAGTTTCGGGCCGCGGACAACCGGCGCGGGTCAGACGCTGGCGCGGCCGATGCTGGCGTAGGCGAAGCCGCGGGCGCGCATGTCCTCGGGCTTGTAGACGTTGCGCAGGTCGACCATCAGCGGCGTCTTCATCAGCAGCTTGATGCGGTCGAGGTCGAGGGCCCGGAACTGGTCCCACTCGGTGATCAGCACCAGCACGTCGGCGCCCGCGGCCACGTCGTAGGGATCGTCCTTGAAGTCCACGTCGCGCAGCAGCTGGCGGGCCTCGTGCAGGCCCTCGGGATCGAAGGCCTGGACCTTGGCGCCCTTGGCCTGCAGGGCCGGCACGATGTCCAGCGAGGGCGCGTCGCGCATGTCGTCGGTGTTGGGCTTGTAGGGGAGGCCCTGGATGGCGTTCGTGGCGCCGGCCTGGCTGCCCTTCACCGCGCGTTCGTTTTGGTCGGCCTTGGCCTTCTGGGGCGCGTAGTTGACCTTCACGGTGGTCTCGATCAGCTCCATCGGGGAGCCGGCGTCGCGGGCGGTGCGGACCAGGGCCAGCGTATCCTTCGGGAAGCAGGAGCCGCCGTAGCCGGGGCCGGCGTGCAGGAACTTGCCGCCGATCCGGTTGTCGAGGCCGATGCCGCGGGCCACCTGCTGGACGTCGGCGTCCACCGCCTCGCAGAGGTCGGCCATCTCGTTGATGAAGGTGATCTTCATGGCGAGGAAGGCGTTGGCCGCGTACTTGATCAGCTCCGAGGTCCGCCGGCTGGTGAACAGGATCGGGGTCTCGTTGAGGAACAGCGGGCGGTAGAGCTCGCGCATCACCGCCTGGGCGCGCGGCTCGCTGGCCCCCACCACCACCCGGTCCGGACGCTTGAAGTCCTCGATGGCCGCGCCCTCGCGCAGGAATTCCGGGTTGGAGACCACGGCCACGTCGGCGTCGGGCCGCACGCGCTTGATGATCGCCTCGATCTCATCGCCGGTGCCCACCGGCACGGTGGACTTGGTGACGATCACCGTGAAGCCGTCCAGCAGGCGCGCGACCTCCTCGGCCGCCGCATGGACGTAGGAGAGGTCCGCATGGCCGTCGCCGCGGCGCGACGGGGTGCCCACCGCGATGAACACGGCGTCGGCGCCCTTCACGGCCTCGGCGGCGTCGGTGGCGAAGAACAGCCGCCCGGCCCTGACGTTCTGGGCCACCAGGTTCTCGAGCCCCGGCTCGAAGATCGGGATGCCGCCCGACTTCAGGCGCTCGATCTTGCTGGCGTCCTTGTCGATGCAGGTCACGACGTGGCCGAAGTCGGCGAAGCAGGCCCCGCTGACCAGGCCCACATAGCCCGTCCCGATCATCGCCACGTGCATTTGGGAATCCCCGAATTGTTCGGTCGCGCTTTCAGCACGGGTCGCACCCTAGTGTCATCCCGAAAGCGCGGCACGCGCTTGTCCGCGACCGTGGGGCCGCCTCAGATCTCCTGGTTGTAGGCGCCGATCTGCGGGCGCTTGGCGAGGCGCGGCTTCACCTCCTCGCGGAACAGAGCGCGCATGTCGTCCTCCGACTTGAGGCTCTCGACCACCACCACCAGCTCCGGCTTGTTGGATGAGGCGCGCACCAGCACCCAGGAGCCGTCCTCCAGCGCCACGCGCACGCCGTTGACGGTGATCAGGTCGACGATCTTGCGGCCGAGGATCTTGCCGCCCGCCGCGCGGAAGGCCTCGTATTCGCGCACGATGTCGTCAACGACGGCGTACTTCTCCTCGTCGGCGCAGTGCGGGCTCATGGTCAGCGAGGTGAAGGCCACCGGCAGGGCCTTCTTCAGGTCCGAGAGCTTCTTGCCGGGATTGCGGTCGAGCATCGACAGGATCGCCGCGGCCGCCACCAGGCCGTCGTCGTAGCCGCGGCCGATCGGCGGGTTGAAGAAGAAGTGGCCGGACTTCTCGAAGCCGGCCAGCGCGCCCAGCTCGGCGGTCTTGCGCTTGATGTAGGAGTGGCCGGTCTTCCAGTAGACGGTCTTGGCGCCGTTGGCCTTCAGCACCTCGTCGGTGGCG